>CBFCZE010000116.1:0-8355 GCA_965602655.1 uncultured bacterium | reverse complement strand
CCAAATGTCAAAATAACTGTTCCTGTAAAAATAGTCAGATACTAAATATTATTCATATATTGACGATTTTTGCCAAAAAAGCCCTTGACAAAGGCCTTTTATCCGATGTATACTAAATAACTTGTGATTTATAAGTTTCGAGGGTGACTCTCTGTGTCCTTGGGTAGTTTCCTAGCCCCCTCTACCCAACCGGAGTAGCGCCCTCTTTTTTTGGCTTTTTTGTAATTTTAGCAAGACTCCGGTTGAACAATGAAAGCCGGTTTGGAATTTTATCCCTTGATATTTAGAATTGGTCGAAACCGGGCCACTTTTTTTGAAATGCCAATAGCATCAACAGCATCTATGACGGAATCGATTTCTTTATAGGCAAAAGCGGCCTCTTCGGCCAAACCGGGCTTGTACCCGGTTTTGACCAAAATCCCGCTTTCTTTCATCCGTTGCTGAACAGCCTCACCCCTGATAGTTTTTTTTGCTTTCATCCGCGACATTGTTCGCCCGGCACCATGCAACGATGATCCAAAACTCTCCTGATCGGCATACGCTGTTCCGCATAAAAGTGCCGAACCGGTTTCCATCGAGCCGCCGACAATAACCGGCTGGCCTGTCTTTTGATACTTTCGGGGCAATTCCGGCCGACCGGGGCCAAACGAGCGAGTGGCGCCTTTTCGATGAATCAGGAGCTCTATCTCCTGTCCGCCAATTTTATATTTTTCAAATTTGGCGATATTGTGAGCCACGTCATAGATGGTACAAATGCCCAGTTCCTGTTCATTTTTACCAAACAGCTCTTTGAATACATTTCTAACACCATAAACTATTAGCTGACGATTTGCAAAAGCGGCATTGGCCGCGCAGGCCATCGCCCGAAAATAGCGCCGACCCTCATCTGATTTTATCGGAGCTGACATAAGTTCTCTATCACGAATCGGTAGATTGTATTTTTGAGCACATTTTCCAAACAGCTTCAGATAATCGGTTGCTGTCTGATGCCCAAACCCGCGAGAGCCACAATGAATAGCAATAATTATCTGATTGTCTCGATCCAACCCAAACTGCTCGGCAATTTCAGCATCATATATATCATTTGATGTGGCCAGCTCGATTTCAAGATAATGATTGCCCGAACCAAGCGTTCCCATTTGGTTAATTCCTCTGGAAACAGCCTTCTCTGAAATACAACTTATATCGGCTTCAGGCAGACACCCGTGATCTTCGATAAACTCCAAATCATTATCGGTGGCATATCCGTTATCAAGACACCAGCGGACGCCCTTTTCTATCAACTCATTAAATTGTATTCGATTCAGCTTTAAAAACCCTTTGCTGCCAATACCGGAAGGAATAGTTCGAAATAACCTGTTTAACAATTCCTCTTTTTTTGGTTTTAATTCATCAAGAGTTAGATTTGTCCGAAGCAGACGCATGCCGCAGTTAATATCAAAACCTATTCCACCGGGTGAAATCACTCCATCGCTTATAGAAAATGCGGCAACCCCGCCTATCGGAAATCCGTATCCGAGATGTCCATCCGGCATACAGTAGGCAAATTTTTGAATTCCGGGCAAACAGGCGACATTGGTAATTTGATCAATAACCTTGTCATCAATGCCATTTATTAATTCTTTTGACGAAAATAGCCTGGCCGGAACCCTCATCCCCTTTTTAAACGACGTATCTATCTCCCAGATATTCTCCGTTATCCGACTTATATACTTTTTATTCATAAATCAAAAACGACCTCGCTCTGCCAGCCATCTTTTATCTTTTCTATCTTAAATTTATAATATGTTACCGCCTTAACGTCAACCTTTAAAACATGCCGCTTCGGATCTATCGTATCTCCGAATAATTTTGCCTTGAGGGTTCCCCTTTTTTTATCCAATAGATTAAATTCCGCCCCTTTCATAAAAAATAATTCCGCATCTTTTAAATATATTATTTCAGATAACCAATCATAATATAGTTCTGTCAGACTGTCAGAATTTAATTCAATATCCAATTGACGATTCTCTCTCAGTTTTTCTGAATCAGTCATTATTTCGGTTAAGCCCCTGCCGCTATCGGCAAATAGCTCTATTAAATCCTGCCCGGTAGCCGTCATTCCCATATCGCCGCCGGTATGTTTGTCCGAATATTTATATGGCATATAATTTCAAATAAAAAACGCCGCCTGAAAATAAGCGGCGTTAACAATACAGTCTATTCTTATTCTGCTTTTACAATACATTCAACAGGACAGACCTCGACACACTGAGGGCCGTCATCCTGATCTTCGCATTCGTTGCAGGTATCAGGATTAATTATATAAATGTCTCCCTCGGTAATTGATTCGGTTGGGCATTCGGGAAGACAAAGATCACAAGCAGTGCACTCGTCGGTAATCTTCATTGCCATTTGTCAACACCTCCAAAATAAAGTCAATATTGCTTTCAATATTCGGCGAAAATATAGAATATTTTATTTAATTGTAAAGAGAAATATCAAGGAAATTGAAAAATTATGACTCCCCCAAACAGCCTTATTTTAATAAAACAGCTTTCCTGATTATTGCCGCCCCGTCCGTGGAGAATCTTATAAAATATATGCCGGAGCCAACCTGTCGGCCCCTATTATCAATTCCGTCCCATTCAACAGATTTCTGCTGATTCGGCTCAAAGACCTGTGAAAAGACTTTTTGGCCGAGAAGATTATAGACATCCATTTGAACAGGATAATGTCGCGCCCGAGTTAGATTAAATCTGACCGATGAATTAAACGGATTCGGATATGGCCGACTGATGCTGAATTCCGCGGGCATTATATCCATATTACTTCCAGCTGAAGTTGAGATTATTTCCGATAAGAAAACATGTATGATTTGAGGATAATAATCCCCGGCCGCCCGAATAATTATCGGACTGCTGATTTGGTCGTGTGAATCAATATCGCCTTTGATTTCAACATTTATTTCAACACTGGCTCCTGTTTCAAGAATAATCGAACTGCTGGAAAGAACAAATAATGATGTATCATAATTCAGGGACAACTCGAGATTATCCATTCCTGAGTTTTCCAGTGTAATTTTATTACCGCCCGATATATTCATGCTATCGGAAAATAGACTTTGCGGTTGAATAGAAAAGGCGGGAAGTTTGTCCTTATCAAAAAATAAAACATTCGAATGTGATTCGCCCCTGGAAATTATAGCTTTAATGGCAATATAGCCGCTTTGTGTCAAATTAAATTTCGCTGTCAATGAATCCGAATCAATCGATGCCATTATTTCACCATTTGAAAATATATCTGTACTATCGTCTGAAAATAATACTTTATAATCTATAATATCTTCGTTTTGACTCCGATCGATTTCGACATTATTTGTATACCAGGATAAAGCCTTTGCCCCCACCATAGCACAAGCAGTGGTATAAACAGTTTGATAACTGGAATCATCCATCGGACAGATAGTCTGATAAAAATATGGCGGCTGGCTATTCACGCCAACCAGCGGCGAGGTTGGCGTTCCGGGCAACCATTCAAGAGCCAGATAAATATCGAATAAATCATCAACACCAAGATTGGTCACCCCTTCAACAATTTCACCCGGAAAATCGGCATCGGCCTCTAAACTGACATACCCATACCAGAGATCTTCATAATAATTATCCGACATCTTTTTTTTAACCGCCAGCCGTATCGGCGTAAATTGATCACCCGGCAAATCTGGAAACAGATCACTGTTCATTATATATGTATTGGTCTTTTCTATATAATAAGGCGGGGTTAGATTGATACTTGTAAATATACAATACTGTCGGTCAATCATCGAAGACATTACTCCTCTTTTGGGAACAATTGTATTATTCCCCAGATTTATCTTATTTTTGTCAGGATAAAACCAGTATAGCTCAAGACCACCGCTGCCATCCCCATAAATTATAGGACAAATGGGAGGTTCAATATCTTCCGAATAAGTATTGAATATAAAACTATTAAAGAATAGAATTAAGAAACCAACAATTGAATAAAATTTAAATTCCGATCGATACATATCTTTTTCAGATTAGAAGTCTAATTTTGACAGAATAATATGTTTATTTTGGAAAAAATCAAGGGATGCTAATAAAAAAGGCGGCTTCCGGATTCGAACCGGAGAATGGAGGTTTTGCAGACCTCTGCCTTACCACTTGGCTAAGCCGCCCAAAATAAAGAGCGGGAAACGGGACTCGAACCCGCGACAGCCACCTTGGCAAGGTGGTGCTCTACCAACTGAGCTATTCCCGCTTTTGGTCTCATATAGAATATATATCGGGAAATAATATTGTCAACTTATTTGAAAAGTGAGTTTTACACTAAATCCGCCAGGAACGCTATCATGTTGCCGCCATTAGTGTTACTGCTTACCTGTTTCCTCTTTCGGCTTATATATAAGACTCTGTTTTACAATCTCGGCCAGATTCTCAAGTCGGGGAACATACCAGGGAGCTAATTGAGCCACTTTATTGAGATAATAATTTGCCATTTCCGGATTATTATTTATTGCATATTCAAAAATGTATAAGTCTTTGTATGCCTCGAAAACAAGAGTATCAGTGCTTACTAATTTTTTGAGCATATTATAGGCGATTTCCAGATTATATAGCTCGCGATTGGCATCGGCAATAAAATACTTGGGGTAAGGGAATTTTAAATCCGGGCAAATACTAAGAGCCTTATAAAACTCGGTTATTGATTCATCAAAACGTTTTTCACCCCATATTCCGATAGCCCTGTAATAGGTTTGCACAAATTCCGCCTTAACATCTCTGACAATTTCTCCTTCAATCGGATAGTATCGTTTAAACAATGTATGCAGATTACCGTCAAAATAGAATCCGATGGTTCGGTACGAATATAGAAATTTGTTATAAAGAAAAAGCGCCCGCTCCGCCGGAGCCGATGGTTTAAACTCGGTGGAGAACAGAATATAATCGGGTTGGCGGGATAAAACATATTTGGAATTATAACTTTCCTCTTTCCAGGTAGTCTTTAATTCCGGAATAGGTTTTTCGGGATGCCGGGCAATGGTGGAATCGGTCAGTCCCAGAAGATCAATGACCGTATAACCCATCAGACGATAACCGACAATCCCGATTGTACTGACAGCTATTGAAAAATTGGAATTATCAGCGATTAATAATCTGTCAATCGTTTTATTCATTTTATGATTAAGAGCTTTTTCGGCTAAATGGTAAGTTTTAACATGATCAAAAGGTATATACAGCTGCCAGCCCAACAGCAAAATAAGGCCAATCCAAAACGGAATCTTACTCCCCATCAACTTGTCATAACCATACACGGTAATAATAATTAGTCCCGGGAAAAGCGGTACAAAAAAGCGATGGACCTTTAAAACATCCCCACCAATAAAAATTATATAGAAAGTATAAATAAGTAAAAAGAGGAATATCATTCTAACCGACAGCGACCATTTTCTATAAGTTAAAAGAAACGGTAACACAAATAATCCGGCGGCCCAATAATGCCAGATAAAAGAACCGGTATATTCCAGACCGTTATATAACTGTGTTAAGTTGAAACCGGTTTTGGCGTAAAATGGATTTGGCAAAAGGGCATGAAAATATGTCCATTTGAATATTGCATAAGGCAAAAGCAAAATGATATAGGTAATCAAAATGGTTATAGCATATTTCGTAAAAGATTTCGCTGAAATAATATTATGAAAAACAATTATTCCAAGAACCAATCCACCCTCCGGACGAAGCAGAGTCGCCAGTACCAGAAAAATCATGGTCAAGTAAGAGCGTTTCAGATAAAAATAAATCGCACCCACTGTCATCAGAGAAAATGCGGCAGTTTCCAAACCGGCCGCCGACCAGTATCCAAAAGATAATACTGTCCCCAAAATAAAGGCACATAATCCCGGCAAATAGCTTTGACGATCAAATATTATCCGGCCGATTAGCCATGTAAAAAAGATTGTCCCGACACCGCATAAAACGCCGGCGATTCGAGAAAAAATAACAAACTCCAAACTGGCTAATTTCCCAAGAATCATAAAAATCAGCCAGAGAAAATTGGTGAAACCCTCGACCCGTTCCCCAATATTATAAACCAGCCCGTCACCGTTTAAAAAATTGGCGGCATATCGAAAAGTTATAAAAGCATCATCCTGCGTAAAATCAAAATATAGAGACAAAAGGAAGTGAGTAATTATCCCCAGAACCAGCAATCCGATTCCGATCCATTTCATTAGACCAATATTTATAATATTGTCTTTTGTTTTCAGATATGCCATCATAATTAACTCTTGGGCCGGCAAAGCTATGGTGTCGATTCCCTGTTATTATATTTCCGCAATTCTCTGTGATACGTTTCAATCACCGAATCCAATTGCGTCAGATACCATGGTACCAAAGACATCAACTTATTTCTATAAAAACCGGCTCTTTCAAAATCCATATTCACATTACTTTCATAAAGATACAGATCCTTGTAAACATAATAATTGAGCGTATCCTGCGTCTCCATTTCCTTCAGGCGGGAATAATATACTCGAAGATCACGCTCGGCCCATTCCATATAATATAACTGAGAATAAATATACGGATATTTCGGTTCAGGGCAAAGCTCCAAAGCTCTGCGTAGATTTTTTATACCGCCTGAATAATCCATATTATCTCTTTGGTTTAAGGCTAAATTATATCGATATACCAATTCCGGATCTACATCTGATTCAATAGAGCCAACAATCGGGAAATACCGCTTATAAATATCAAAAGGAACATCACCAAGCGGAATCCCGATAACACGATAAGAATTTAAAAACTGACTATATAAAAATAAAGCCTGTTCAGCCGGGGCCGATGGTTTAAGACTGGTCGAAAACATAATATAATCAGGTTGGCGGGATAACAAATATTTGCTGTTATATTTTTCTTCTTTCCAGGTTGTCTTTATCATTTCAATTGGTTGCTCCGGATGCCGGGCAATAGTCGAATCGGTTAGACCTAATAAATCAATAACCTCATGACCCAACAAACGATACCCGACCACTCCAATTGTGCTGGTTGCAAGAGAATAATTTGACCCGTCAATTCGTGATAATATATAAGTTATATAATTCATCTTATTCACAAGCCCTTTTTCGGACCGATGAAAGGAAGTGATATGATCTAAGGGCTCATATATTTGCCATCCTATCAGAAGTAATACACTGCCAATAAACAATAGCTTATTCTTAAGAATATTGCTTAAACCATACACCGTAATTAAAATTATTCCGGGGAAAAGCGGGACAAAAAAGCGATGCACCTTCAACACATCACCGCCTATCAGAGCTATATAGACGACATAAATAAGCAAAAAGATCGCCACCATTCTAATCGACCGTGACCATTTTTTGTAACTCAATAAAAATGGCAGCACAAACAGACCGCCGGCCAGATAATGCCAGAAAAAAGTACCGGTATACTCAAGTCCGTTGTATAACTGTCTTAAATCAAAACCTGTTTTGGCATAAAACGGATTCGGCAACAGAGCGCCAAAATAGATCCATTTGAATATGGCGTATGGTACAAGCAATATTGCATAAGCGGCCAAAACGGTTGTGGCATATTTCGTAAAAGATTTCGCTGAAACAATATTATGAAAAACAATTATTCCAAGAACCAATCCACCCTCCGGACGAAGCAGAGTCGCCAGTACCAGAAAAACAATTATTCCATATGATCTTTTTAAATAGAAATAAATCACACCGACAGCCATCATCGAAAATGCGGCAGTTTCCAGGCCGGCCGCCGACCAGTATGCAAAGGATAAAACTGTCCCCAATATTAATGAACACAAACCGGGCAGATAGCTGTGCCGCTCAAATATGATTCGACCGATTAACCACGTAAAGAATATCGTCCCGACACCGCAAAAGATTCCGGCAATTCGAGAAAAAATCACAAAATCAACTCCGGCCAATTTTCCCATAATCATAAATATCAACCAGAGAAAATTGGTGTAGCCCTCAATTCTTTCCCCAATATTATAAACCAGCCCGTCACCGTTTAAATAATTGGCGGCATATCGAAAGGTGATAAAAGCATCATCCTGCGTAAAATTAAAATAGACAGCCAGGGTGATATGCGCAATTATGCCAAGTGCTAATAATAGATGGCTCAACCGGATAGAAATTTTTGGCGATATCACGATAAAAGAATCGTTTGATTGATTTGCGGACATATCCTATAATCTAATTAACGCCTTTTGATATAATTCAAGATACTTCTGTGCCGAGATTTCCCATGAGAAATCCATATTCATCGCCTGCTTGACAAGTTTATTCCAGGCTCGCTTCTTGTCATATAATAAACGGGCTCTTTTAAT
>CBFCZE010000115.1:0-8361 GCA_965602655.1 uncultured bacterium | reverse complement strand
TTTTTCATCTGGTCGGAATTATTGTTGAGACAAAATCACAGACTTTTATAAAAACAGTTATCAATGGCACCAAAAATATTGTCGCTGCTTGTCAAAAAAATAATGTAAAAAAAATTATTTATCTTTCGGCACTGGGGACATCGAAAAAAGGGGAGACAAATTATTTTAGATCAAAATGGATCGCCGAGGAAATAATTCGCCATTCGGGCCTGGATTATATTATATTAAGACCCTCGACAATATTTGGTGAGGGTGATAAATTTATAAATATGCTGGCGGACATGATAGGACGCTTTCCGATTATTCCCATGATAGGTAATGGCTCATATATGATGCAGCCGATCTATGTAGGAGATCTGTCAAATATTATGATTCAGTGTCTAAATAATGAGATGGCGCTGAATAAAACCATAGAACTGGGTGGTCCCGAACAGATATCGTTTAAAGCAATTATTGCGCTTTTGAAAAAAATAGTCAATAGAAAACGGGTGAATGTTTATATTCCAATTTGGATGGCAAAAACGGCTGCCTTTATATTGGAGATATTTATGAAACCATCGCCCGTAACCAAAGATCAAATTAAGATGCTGGTTGCCGGGAACATTTGTAGCTGTAAAGAGTTAGATAAGATGTTTAATATTGAATTGACTACGCTAAAGGATGGTATTAATAAATATTTGAGGTAAGGTATGGCAGAAAAAGAATATGACATTGTTATTGTCGGCGGCGGTCCGGGCGGCTTGACAGCCGGATTATACGGAGCCCGAGCCAATCGTAAGACAATCTTAATCGAAAAATATATGCCGGGCGGACAGATTGCAAATACTGAAGATGTCGAGGATTACCCCGGTTTTGAGCATATTTCAGGTGCCGAACTGGCGATGAAAATGTCCGATCATGCCAAAAGCTTTGGGCTGGAAGTGGTATCCGATGAGGTTCTGGAGATTTATGCCGACGGTGATTATCGCAAAGTTTCCTGTGCCTCCGGTGATGTTTATTCAGGTCGAGCAATTATAATATCGACTGGCGGTTCGCCCAATCATTTGAATGTCCCCGGTGAGGAGGAATTTTCAGGCCGCGGCGTATCTTATTGCGCTATATGCGATGGCGCCTTTTTCAAGGATCAGGTTATTGCGGTTGCGGGAGGCGGCGATGCCGCTGTCGAAGAGGCGATTTTCCTTACCAAATTCGGCAGCAAAGTGATTTTGATTCATCGCCGGGATGAGTTAAGAGCCCAGAAAATTATTCAGGAGCGGGCCTTTAAAAACAAGAAGATTGAATTTATCTGGGATACGGTTATTGAATCGATTAATGGTGATGATAAGGTAAACTCACTTACCTTGAAGAATGTTAAACATGGTGATAAATTTAATCTGGATGCGGGAGCTCTGTTTGTTTTTGTCGGCTTTGTTCCCAATTCCAATATCAGCCGAGAACCGCTAAAAAAAGATAAAGACGGGTATATAATAACAGATTCCAAAATGGAAACTTCAATTCAGGGAGTTTATGCCTGCGGTGATGTCCGCAGTCAGCTTGTCAGGCAGATAACAAATGCCGTTGGCGACGGAACCACCGCCGCAGTGGCCGCTGAAAAATATATGGAAGAAAAAGGGTGGTAATAGCCTTAGAAGTTAATTAGATAGAATAAAACAAAAATAAGGAGATTTTGCAGGTAAATGTTACAATGTCACTTTGAACGACTTACGTTTACCTGCGCTAATAGTGAAAAACATTGCACATTGTTTTTTTTGTAATTTATTCCTCACCTTACCCACATAGCGAAAACCGCTGAAAACGCTTGTCTGCAAGGAAGATAGGCAAGAGTTTACTGATTTTACAAGATAAGCCGGAAATCGAATATTCCGGTATAACAATTGCTCAATATTTTGATGCGGCATGAACAAATTGCTGATTTAGGATGTTATAGATAATAGGGAGTGGTGTGTGCTGGTTTTACCAGCCACCTGACGTTAGAGTCGGGCATCCCCCCTCCACCACTCCCTACTTTTTTATCCCAATTTTTATCAATCTCTAATCAAACCAGACCTAACTGCCGATAATGTCAATAATTGCAGTGAGGAAGTATTCAATGGGTAAGATTAAAGGCCCCGGCCTTTTGCTCAGGATTTCTCATTTAATCCTGATACAAGTATTTTTTATTTTTGCGGCGCTGTCTCTGGTGCTGTTTTATCCACAGGAATCTGATTTACCCGCTTCCGATATATCGGAGATTGAAAAAAAGAGTAATGTTTTTTCCTCGCGAGTTGCCGGGTTAATTGCGGATAAAACAATAGCCGCCGGACTTGACTCGCTTACTACGGAATCTATTGGGAGGATTGCCCGGAAAGAAAACATGCTTATTTCATTAGAGCTCTATTCCGCTTCCTCGATAAAGAATTATGAGAGACTATTTTCCTATAAGAACCGATCACATCCCAATTATGATTCGACGCTTTTTTCAAAGGAGGTATTGGGTTCTGCCGTTAGTAATTTACTGATCAATATTAGCTCTAAAAATATATACTGGTCATCCGGTAATAATTTTCTCACCTATATGACAGAACAATCGGCCAATGATAATAAATATATTTTAATAGCCCGAACGGCCAGAATACAATCTACGACTAACGAGAATACGCAGGGATATCTTCTGTTATTACTATTTTTAATTTCCACACTGATTTCGCTTCTGATAATTCATCTCATATCAATTGGTATTAGAAAGCCGCTGGAGCAGTTAATTGCCGGATTTGACGAAACAGCTTCAGGTAAGTTACATATTATTCCGGAAGAGCCGGGCGATAAGAGTATTCGCGAACTTTCCCGAGCTTTCAATAAGATGTCTCTTATTCTATCCCGGCAGCAAAATAAACTTTCCGAAACTAATCGGGAGCTTTTAAGAGTCAATAAATCATTGCTGGACTCGGAATCGATTCTTACCGCACTTGTCGATTATTCGCCCGACGCAATTATTGTAACCGATCTCGAAGATCAGATATTAATATATAATCAGGCGGCGGCCAGAGATTTTGGATACAATCAGAGAAGTATGATGGGTAAGAAAATTTCAAATCTATTACCCTTAGGCAAATTAAGAAATGATTCATCCTTGACAGAATCTGAAAATTATGACGGCCTGGAGATAATTTGTAAACGCCGCGATGGAAGCCGATTCCCGGCGATGCTGGTGCATACACCTTTGGGCAGTGATATTAATAATCCGATGGCTTTTTTGTATTTCATTAAGAATATCGCCGAGAGCGATAAGTATCAGGATATGATATTAAGACTTGACCGGATTGCGTCGAAGGGGAAAATGGCCCGCGATATTGCCCACGAGATTAATAACTATCTGGCAATTCTTCAGGGTAATCTGGAACTGCTGCCGATTATTTTATCGGGCGACAATCCTGAAAAAACTACCGAAAAAATCGAACTGATGAAGAAAACGGTCAATAATATCACCACCTTTACCGAGGGTCTAAGCCGCTTTAGTGATGAAAACAGCCAATTCGAAAAAGAGGACCTCAATCAGCTAATCGAAAACCTATTGGCTTTTATGAAACCACAAAATAAATTTGACAATATATATATCGGTTCCAATCTGTCCGAAGACCTTCCGATGGTGGAGATTGATACGGCCCAGATTCAGCATTTAATTGTTAATCTGGTAAGTAACTCGGCTGAAGCTATAGCCGAATCTGAAGGCAAAAAATGGATTGTTATATCGACCGCACTTGATGAATCGGGTGATTATTTCTATATAAAAATTGCCGACAGCGGCCCCGGAATAGACGAGGTGTATCTGGATCGTTTATTTATCGGCCGCTTCAGTTCCCGCCGTGAAGGAACCGGATTGGGTCTTATTACCTGCAAAAACATTGTCAATAATCATAAAGGCGAGATATCGTATCATTCAAGCGATGAATCAAAAGCGATATTTATTATAATAATTCCGGTATCATTCTCTGAAATGCCTGATGATGACGCTACCGAGATTTATGTCAGTTCGGAACGAAAAGTTCCCAGATAAAATAAATCGTTGACCGCCTCCAACAAAATATCTAATATTAATCTATGCCTTCCGAAAACTCAGATTTGGGTCACTCAATCGGCAGGGTGAAATTTATTTTACCGCTTTTGGCCCTGTTGGGGATTTTGCTTTTTGTTATGACCTATCTTGGTATACAAAAAAGTCATAGCGATAGTCTCCTGCTTCTTCGCCGCCAGGGCGGGGCTCTGATAGAAAGTCTGGTGTTATCGGCCGACAATGCTATCAAGGCGAATTCCTTTTTCGATTTACTGATACAGGAAAAGTACTCCGATCTGGTAGCTTTTTTGGAGACGAGACCTGACTTTGATTTTACATCCGACGAGCTGGCCGATTTTTCATTGGGGTATGGCGTTGATGCCATATTGATTTTTGATGACAGCCTGAAATTGAAGGCATCCGGGGCGCGAGGGATATTTATTCAGGTTGAGACAGTTTATGATTTGATTCTTCCGGTAGTGAAGGAGTTGGTGGCGGATGCTACAACCTTCAGCGATTTGCAGACAATCACCGGCGATTTACCCGGTGATGTATCAATTTATTATCTTGAACAAACAAGCGACCATAAGCATGTTATCGTCCTGGTTTCCGATGCACTATTCTTTTCGGAAGCAAAAAAGAATATCGGAATCGGTTTTTTGGTCCAGAATATTGCCCGCGAAGTTGGGATTGAATATATCATCTTCCAGACCAATGAGGGGATTATGTTTTCCTCTAAAAAAATCGGACCGATTCCCAAAATAGAAAATGATCCTTTTCTGCAGTTGGCCCTTGGTTCCGATACGACAGTTTCGCGCAGGCATTATTCGGCCGATCGTGAAATATTTGAGATAATTGAGCCGTTTTCTTCGCTGGAGTTTGGGAATGGAATCTTTCGTTTGGGAATTTCGCTTGAGAAACATAATGAGATTGTGGCCGGATTTGACCGGCAGATGATTGTTTTAAGTATAGTTATTTTTACCGTTCTGGTTCTGGCCGGTTTGTATTTATCCAGTAAGCAAAAACGGAAATACCTGGATCGTTCTTTTAAAGAAGTGAAATTATTATCTGAAAAGGTATTTGACAGCATAAATTCCGGCCTGGTAATTATTCGAAAGGATAAAACGGTCGAACTTGCCAACCGTCAGTTTCTAAATGATTTTAATATTGATGAAAGAAAACTGTTGGATAAACAATGGCGGGATTTATCATTCAAAGAGGCTGTTCCGTTTGAGGAATTCCTCGATAAAAGCGAATCGAGCGGCGAGTATAAAACTGATTTATCAGATTTATCCGGCAAAAAATATTTTTTGGTAAATATTGCTCGATTGTTTGATTATAAAAACCAACCGGCCGGAGCGGTGGCGGTCGTTTACAATTATAGTCGCCTGAAAGAGCTGGAAAATGTTGCCAATAGAAAAGAACGTTTGAGTGAGCTGGGCGATTTAGCGGCTGGCGTGGCGCATGAGATAAGAAATCCGCTGAATAGTATCTCAATCGCTGCGCAAAGACTTATGGCCGAATTCGAACCGAAAGAAAACAGTCAGGAATTTCAGTCTTTTACCCGCCAAATTAAATCTGAGGCGGGGAGATTAAATGATATCGTTACCCGGTTTTTATTGCTGGCGAGGGGACAAGCCGAGAAGAAAGATAGAATTGATTTAAGCCAAACAATTACCGATACAATTCAATTTTTGAAACTTGATAGCGAAAAATCGGGAGTCGTTATTGAATCTAAAATTGAAAACAGCGTTTCGCTGCCCGGTTCGGAGGATCGAGTAAAACAATTGGTTATCAATCTTATCAGAAACGGCCTTGAAGCCTGTCGGGATACGGATGGCAAAATTTCCGTATCACTGATAACATCGGATAATTCGGCTATTCTATCAATCAAGGATAATGGATCGGGTATCCCCGATGAGATTCAGGAGAAAGTGTTTAATCCATATTTCAGCACCAAGGAAACCGGAACCGGTCTGGGCCTGGCGATTGTTCATCAGATTGTTGAAGAGTTTGGCGGTCAAATAGATCTGAAATCATCGCCAAAAGATGGAACCGAATTCATTATAAAATTAACTCTAAAGTAGTACAATAAAAAACGGCGGTTTGTGGCCGCCGTTTCTTTATATCAAAACAGATATTTCTATTTATTCTATTTGATATTTTTCTTAACCCATTCGGTACTGACCGATTTCGGACGGGTAATCGGAGTTCCGAGAGCACGGTTGAGAATCAGCTGTGACAGCATACCCATAGCACGCGAAACGCTGAAAAGGACCGTGTAATATGGGAATTCCCTGAGACCGAAATGATACAACAAGGCACCCGATCCGGCATCAACGTTCGGCCATGGATTCTTGGCCTTGCCATGCTCCTTGAGAACTTCCGGAACAACATCATAGACATTGGCAACCGTCTTAAAGACCGGGCTTTTGGGTAGATGCTCTTTACCAAAGGCGAGGAAGGCGCTGAATCTCGGATCAGTTACACGCAGAACGGCGTGACCGTACCCGGGAATAACCTTTCCACCATTTAGAGTAGCCCAGGCATACTTGTTAATCTGTTCTTTGGTCGGAGCACCTTTGAATTTCTTCATCGTATCAAGAACCCAACCGAGGCATTCCTGATTTGCCAGACCATGAAGAGGGCCGGCCAATCCATTCAAACCGGCTGAAACGGCGTAGTATGAATCGGAAAGAGCCGAGCCAACCGTATGACAGGTATTGGCGCTGACGTTGCCGCCTTCGTGGTCACAATGGAGAGTCAGGTAGAGCTGGATTAGTTTGGTGAAGACGCCGGTTTTGTCTTTAATACCAAGCATCCGGGAAAAATTGGCACCCCAGTCAAGGTCCTTTTTATAACCAATGCGTTTGCCCTTGTTGAAACGTAGGCGATAAACGCCAGCGGCGATTCCGGGAAGCTTAGCCAGAAGATTTAAGGCATCCTCAAGAGTCGGTTTCCAGTAATCGGTCTTTTTCATGCCCTTGTTGTAGGCTTTTACAAATTCCGATTCCCTCTGCATAACCAGAATAGCGGTATCAAGCATCGCCATCGGATGAGAATTCTTCGGCATCGCCTCAAGAACATCCCAGACATACTTCGGAACTTTTGACCTTTTGGCAAGCTCATTGGAAAGCGCTTTCAAATCGGCTTTCTTTGGCAATTCGCCTGTACACAATAGATAGAAAATCTCTTCAGGTAATTTGTCGCGTAGTTCCATAATTGGAATACCACGAATGATAAGACCCTTGTCCGGATAAACAACCGACGTGTCGCAGATCATACCTTTGATACCACGCATACCACCATAGGCCTGTGCCACGGTCACGTCGGAAATCTTCTTGTGGCTTACTTTTTTGGCCAGTTTTTTCAGATCATCCCGAAGACCAGGAATCTGGTTGGCCAGTGTTTTCTGTAATGTAGCCATTTAGTAACTCCCATTCTTTTGATTAGTATTGAAATTTAGCTTTTGCCGTTTCATATCAGTTTGTGAACAAATTCACATAAATTTGAATGACATAATAATTGATATTGTTCGGCTTGTCAATAGCTTGAAGAAATAATATCATAATTTATTGAAAAAAAATAAGTATTACTGTAAAAAACTTTATCCGGACATTTTGTATAATCATTTTTCGCCGGGAAACATCTTTCCCGGATTTAGAAGATTGTTCGGATCAAAAACGGCCTTAATATCTTTCATCTTCTCTATAGTGGCGCCACTAAACTCCAATCCAAGATAATCTTTTTTGGTTAGCCCGATGCCGTGTTCTCCGGTTAAGGTCCCTCCCAATTCAATTGTTTTTTTAAATAGTCTGATAATCCCTTTTTCAATCAGCCTGTTTTCCACATACTCCTTATTATCCGTAAGAAAATTCACATGAAGGTTTCCATCTCCGGCATGTCCATAAGAATTAATTCGCACCGGATATTCATCGTTTAACTGCGAAACAAATTTAACCAGCTCCGGTAATTTTGACGGGGGGACGCAAACATCTTCGGCGATTTTGTATTTTACCGATGCTTTTACCGCCTTGGAAAGATTGCGTCGAATTTTCCAAAGATTTATCGCCAGTGCCGGATCGTTCTTAAAAATTAACGATACCGGATTATATCGCTGGCAGATATTTTCTATCGCTTTGGCCTCACTTTGACAGTTTTTTCCGTCGGTTTCCAACAGCAGGATCGCCTCGGCCTTTTTTATATCTATTGATTTTTCATATCTGTTTGAACAATTGATTGCGTCGCCATCCATATACTCCATAATGGACGGTATGATACCGAGCCGAATTATTTCAGAGACGGCCGATGCGGCCTCATCGGATTTGTTA
>CBFCZE010000114.1:0-8400 GCA_965602655.1 uncultured bacterium | reverse complement strand
TCGGCCAGTACCTGAAATTCGATATGTCTGGGATCCTCAATATATTTTTCAAGATAAACGGTATCATCGTTGAAGGCATTTTTTGCCTCACGTTTGGCCGCCTCTACCGATTCTTTTAAATTTTTCTTATGGTGAACAATCCGCATTCCTTTACCGCCTCCACCGGCGGCAGCCTTTATCAAAACCGGATAGCCGGCCTCTTCGGCCGCTTTTTCGAACTCAGCAATACTTGTCCCGGCTGCTTTCATACCGGGAATAAGCGGTACTCCGGCATCAGCCATCTTGATTCGGGACTGCACTTTGTTGCCCATCAGACGCATCGATTCAGCCGAGGGACCAATAAAAATAATTCCAGCCTTTTTGCACTTTTCCGGAAATTCCGGATTCTCGGCCAGAAAACCGTACCCCGGATGAATCGCATCGCATTTATACTCCAGAGCGGTCTCAATAATTTTGTCTATATTTAGATATGATTCTCTCGGCGACGGGGGACCGATTTCAACAGCCTCATCGGCCAACTGAGCATGCACCGCATTTTTATCGGCTGTTGAATATATTGCCAGTGTCGGAATACCGAGCAATCGGCAGGCGTTGATTACTCGAACGGCAATTTCGCCGCGATTGGAGACTAATATTTTATTAAACAGTTTTTTTGACATTCCTACTTTTTGTTAATTTTGTTTTATTCTGACCATTTCGGTTTGCGTTTATCCAGAAAAGCGTTCATCCCCTCCTGACCCTCATCGGACACTCTCAGTTTAGCAATCATTTCGGCCGTAAACGGTTTGTATTCTTCAGGCGGCATATTCGGCACCGATGAACATAATTGCTTGGCCACCGCCACCGCTTCCGGACCTGAAGTTTTGATTACCTTGACAAGTTTATCGATTGTCTCGTCGAGTTTATTGTATTCAACACAGTCGTTCACCAGACCGATTTTAAAAGCCTTCTCCCCTTTCATCCGTTCACCGGTAATAAAAAACTCGCGCGCTCTACCCTCGCCGATTTTTTTGATAACATACGGACCGATACAGGCCGGCACCAGACCGATTTTTACCTCGGAAAAAGAAAACTTCGCCGATTCGGCCGCAATCGCAATATCACAAACGGCCACAAAACCGACCCCCCCGCCAATAGCGGCGCCATTAATACGCCCGATAACCGGACAACGGAAATTATAGATTTTGTTGAAAAGACTGGCCAGATCGTTCGATTCTTTCAGGTTTTCTTCGAATGATTGTGTTATCACCCGCTTCATCCAGTTAAGATCGGCCCCGGCACAAAACGATTTCCCTTCCCCGGTCAGAACCACCGCCCGAAGAGATTTTTCCTCATCGAGCTTGTTGAAAAGGTCGGTCATTTCGTAGATGAGATCGTCGTTGAAGGCGTTATGTACTTCCGGCCGGCAAAAGCTTACATAGGCAACACTGTCTTCTATTTTATATTTTATTGTGCTATAACTCATACTACATCCTGAAGATGCCATACTTTTGGTTCGGTATTGACTGATTAAGCGACATCGATATACCAAGTGCAATTGCCTCGCGGGTATCGGTCATCCCGATAATGCCATCATCCCAGAGTCGCGCCGTTGAAAAGTACGGCGATGATTCCGACTCATATTTATCGACAATCGGTTTACGAATTGCGTCGATCTCCTCTTGTGTCAGCTTTTTGCCTTCTCTTTCCAATTTTTTGATTTTAACTGTTGCCAGAACATCGGCCGATTGCTCACCGCCCATGACACAGATTTTCGAATTGGGCCACATCCAGAGTAAACGAGGGAAATAGCCGCGACCACACATTGCGTAGTTACCCGCGCCGTATGAACCGCCAACTATCACCGTGAATTTAGGTACCTGGGCGTTGGCTACCGCATGCACCAGCTTGGCGCCGTCACGGGCAATACCGCCGGCTTCGTATTGTCTCCCGACAATAAAACCGGTGATATTTTGCAGAAACAGCAGCGGAATCTTTCTGATAGTGCACAGCTCAATAAAATGCGCCCCTTTCAAAGACGACTCCGAAAACAGGACGCCGTTATTGGCCAGAATACCCACCGGATACCCCATTATCTTGGCAAATCCGCAGACAAGCGTGATGCCGTACAATTCCTTAAACTCATGGAATTTGGATCCATCAACTAATCGTGCAATCAGTTCACGAATATCATACTGCTTTCTGACATCGTGCGGCACGACACCATACAGTTCATCGCGGTCATACGCCGGTTCTTCCGGTTCGGCCATTTCCAGTTCAGATTTCGGCGCACGATTCAGATTCTCAATGATATTCCGGCAAATCGAAAGCGCATGCTTGTCATTTTGGGCATAATGATCGGTTACCCCCGATGTCCGGCAGTGAACATCGGCTCCGCCCAGATCTTCGGCCGAGACAACTTCACCGGTAGCCGCCTTTACCAATGGCGGGCCGCCGATAAATATTGTACCCTGTTTGCGAACGATAACCGTCTCATCAGACATCGCCGGAAGATAGGCCCCGCCGGCTGTGCATGAACCAAGAACCGCCGAAATTTGAGGAATACCTTTGGCCGACATTCGCGCCTGATTATAAAATATCCGACCGAAATGATCTTTATCCGGAAACACTCCCGACTGCAGCGGTAAAAATATCCCGCCCGAATCAACCAGATAGACACACGGCAGGTTGTTATCCTCCGCAATTCGCTGCGCCCGGGCGTGCTTGAGAATTGTTTCAGGATAATATGTCCCCCCTTTGACTGTAGCGTCGTTGGCGATAACCATCACCTCGCGGCCATGCACCACTCCGATGCCCGTAATCAGTCCGGCCGCCGGAGGTGAATCGTCGTAGATACCGTTTGCCGCGAGTGAAGACAATTCAAGAAAAGGCGTATTTTTGTCAAACAACAGGCTGACCCGTTCGCGGGTCGGAAGTTTTCCGCGTTCCTGATGAATATTCCGAGCTTTTTCGGAGCCGCCCACTTTGACCTTTTCCAATTTCTCTTTCAGCTCCAGATGCAGTTCTTTGTTGCGTGCGTAATTTTCCTTATAGGTCTCTGACGACGTACTTATTTTGGATTCAATTTTATACATCTACCCCAATCCCAGAGTAAATATGAATATCAGGCAGGCAAAAGAAAGTTATCTTTTGCCCGCATTTGAGTTAGTCTGTTCTAATACCACTTAGGTACAAACTTATAACCGTAACTTAAAACGCCGTGATGATCATCGGTCTGGACACGGCGGAATTCAATTCGTACTTCCATACCTACCTTGATATTGTCAACATCACAGTCAACCAGCTGGGCCATCAGTTTCACACCGTTGGTCAACTCGGCAATAGCAATTGCATAAGGAGCTTGATCGGTGAACTGCGACGGGGCCACTCTGATAACGGTATAGGTTAGTACCTTGCCGGTATCGGGCAATATTTCGGTTCCAAAATCTCTGGCGCCGCATTTGGGGCAAACCAATCGGGTCGGAAACACGATTTTGCCGCACTTTTTACATTTGCCGGCTTCCAGACGGTAGCGGCGCGGATACTCTCTCCAATCTCGTGCTGAAAACATCAGGCCACCTCCAATATATGAACCAGCGATGAGCCGCCGGAACCACCCATGTTTTGAGCCATACCAACTTTCGGACTATTCTTCAGCTGGCGGCCGTTTTCTGCCGAACCGGTAAGCTGTTTGTACACTTCCACAATCTGTGCCACACCGGTTGCACCAACCGGATGACCTTTCGATTTCAGACCGCCGGAGGTGTTAATAGGAAATGAACCATCCAGAGCGGTCTCACCTTTGAGCACAGCTTCACCGCCCTTACCCGGTTTAAAGATTCCCATCGATTCGGTCACAACAATCTCGGCTATTGTAAAGCAATCGTGCACTTCGGCAAAATTGATATCTTTGATTTTCTTACCGGCCATCTTCAAAGCCTTATCGGCGGCGACGGTTGTTGCCGCGAGAGTGGTCAAATCGTCTCGCGAGTGCAAAGCAATCGCATCGGTTGCATGGCCGGAACCGATAATCTTAACATAAGGCTTACCAAGCTTCTTGGCGATATCAACGGTAGTCAGAATCACCGCCGCGGCACCATCGGTTATCGGTGAGCAGTCCAGAATCCGCAGCGGATCGGCAATCATCACCGATGATTTCACTGTATCCATAGTAACCTTAAACGGATACTGCGCATAGGGATTCATCGAACCATTGCCATGATTTTTTACTGCTACGGCAGCCAGCATATCGCGTGTCGTTCCATACTTTTCCATATGCGCCACGGCCATCAGGGCATACAGTCCCGGGAAAGTGGCTCCGTGAAATACTTCGTATTCCTGATCGGCGGCGGTGGCCAGAGCAAAGGTGGCACCATCGCCGGAAATATCGGTCATCTTCTCAACACCGCCGGCCATCACGATATCCGATATGCCGGAGGCAACCTCAATAAAGGCGTGCCGGAAAGCCAGACTGCCCGAAGCACAGGCTGATTCCACCCGGCTGGCCGGAAGATGTTTGATACCGAGATAATCGGCCATCATCGATCCCAGATGTTCCTGACCGACAAACAGTCCGCTGGTCATACATCCAACAATCATTGAGTCAATATGATCGACGCCCGAATTGTCAATAGCATCAAGCGCTGCTTCAACATATAAATCGCGCAGGGATTTTTCCCAGATTTCTCCAAATTTGGTCATACCTACGCCGACAACTGCAACATCTCTCATTGCATCTCCTCCTAAGCGTTCTTTTTAATTTTGTGCCGGAATTTGGCGTAGGTTCCATAGTCAACATAGGTCAGGTTTTCATCGAGAAGTTTTCTCGTCCTGACCGCTTTATCTCTAACTTCATCAATTCGTTCGGTAACTTTCCAGACAAATCCGTCGGAACCGGAACCGGAACCGTACGATACCATCAGTATCATATCACCCGGCTTGGCAATGTCAAGTGTTGATGTCAAACCGATCGGTGAGGCGCCTGAATAGGTGTTACCCAGAGTCGGTGACAACCATCCCGGTTCCATCTGCTCTTTGGTGAATCCGAGCATCTTACCGGCCCGCATCGGGAATTTGCCGTTCGGCTGATGAAACACGGCGTAGGCAAAATCTTCCGGTTTCATTCCGACTTTATTCATCATCCCCTCAGCCGCACCGATCGTATGCTTAAAATATGCCGGTTCACCGGTGAACCTTCCGGCATGCTGAGGATAAAACTCATACTCGCGGCGCCAGAAATCCGGCGTATCGGTCATGTACGAATAGGTGTCGACTGACTCGGCTATCAGATTTTCCGTTCCCATAATAAAGGCCGCCGCACCGGCCGCCGCAGAGTATTCAAGAGCATCACCCGGCGCACCCTGCGAGGTATCCCCGCCGATAGCCAGACCATACTTGATATCGCCCGATTTCACCAGTCCGAGACAGACAAACATAGCTTCCGATCCGGCCTTGCAGGCAAATTCAAAATCGGCGCAATGAATATCCGGGGTGGCGCCGATAACCTCGGCCACCGTTACACCCGACGGCTTAACCGCGTATGGATGCGATTCCGACCCGATATAGACAGCGCCAATCTCCGCCGGGTTGATTCCACCGGCCCGCCTGAGAGCATTTTTGGTCGCCTCGACCGACAATGTAATCGTGTCACAATCGGGCGGCGGGACCGATTTTTCTCTAAGCATCAGGCCCTTTTTGTAACTTGGCGCATCGGCTCCCCAAACTTTGGCGATCTCCTCTACTTTGATTCGATGCCTTGGGAGATGCGCTCCGTAGCCAACAATTCCTACCATAAACTACCTCATATTATAGACTTAACGAATATGTCTTCAACTTCCTTTACGACAGAATATCTGTCGCACAGAATGAGTAATATACGTCAAAAGCCGCTCGCTGGCAATAAGATTCGGGAAAATAATTCAATTGTTAAGTCAATAGTCTGCTTATTATTAGCTAAATTATAAAGCATGGGTGCCCCACAGCTTGCTGCGGATTAGCTAAATTCCGCACAAAAATAAGCATTGAGATTACAGTTGTTATATATATATTTAAACCAATGAGATCATTTTTATTAATAACATTCGCAATAATATTCCTTCTCCCCTGCCACAGCTACACGCAGGACGAAAAGAAAGAAACGAAACCTGATTACATCTATTACGAAAGTGAAAAATATCTATGCAAATTCAACGCCCCTGAAAACTGGAAATTTGATCTGGATAATGCGCAATTGGATAATTACAGCGCCGCACTTTTTCCTGATACAAACGAATACTACAATTCAGGCATAATAATCTATATCTGGATATTCGGGACCAAACAGTATTCATATCAAAAATTCGTTACGGCTGATTCAATGGAATATATCAAAGAGAATCCCAAAATAGTTTTCAAGAAAGCCGATTCGGTTTTAACCGAAACCAATCAATATGTTTTGTACTATGAAACCGCCGACCCGGGCGCGGAATATAAGCTAACCTTTGTCGGCTATATCCCGGCCGGTGATGAAATAATTGTATATGAGATGAATATAACGGATAGACTGTACTACCCGGAAGCCAATCACTTCTTCCGCGAAGCCTTATCCGGCTTTGAGTTGGTGGAGAAGGAAGAATAAGCTTGATTGGAAGAGTAATCCGATTCTTAATCATCAAATAATTGTAAAGCATCGTCAATAATATTGTTATTATACCTGATAATTTCTTTTTCTTCGTCAGTATAATTAGATTGACTTTTTAGATGTACTTCAATATATGGCAATTCCCAGCTGAAATAATATTCATACAAACACATTGCTCCAATAATATTCCGTTCACCATTTGATATTTTGCCAAGTATTAATGAACATTTTAAGGCATCAAAAAAGGATAATTCAGCATATAAATTATCATTACTAGTAATCCAGAATGTAATTACGTGATATGGATTATAATTATACTTTTCTTTTTTTTCAATCTGGTCATATTCCGGATTTACGGTTGAAATAAATAATTTGTTCAGTTCGTCTCTTGCAAAGAGTATCTCATTTTTTTTACTCGATTGTTCCACTTCGACAAATGATTTTTTGAAATTTTTAAAGATTGGCTTTGAAGCGACATCCAAAAATGAAGCTGTCTCCAATACAATTTTGACAATTAATTCAGCGTCCGGATACAATGTTAGCCCACCAATATTTACAATACTTTCCTTTTTGTTGTGTTTGGTCACGCGAATCGTTTGATCACCAATTTTATACAGAGTTATTTTATCACTTATTTTAGTCGTTTTTACTGCTCTGCCAAATTTCTTTTCCAATTTTTTAATTTGGCGTTCGATATAGATTTCAAGATTCTTTAAATTTGCTCGAAAGTGATTTTCCGATACCATATGAGACTCAACTTGTGCACTATCACCATTAAATACAATTGGATTGCCCGTTGACAAATCGGTTTTCTTTGCAAATCTATAAGCTTCTTGAGAATTCTTGAGATTTAACTTTTTAATCGCCGCAGTGAATATTGCATTTCTTAATATTTCAGATTCCACATGGTCGCCAAAATAATTATTACATTTCTTACAGGAAATATAATCCCAAGTTCTGCCACCTAAAACATAAGGAAAGATATGTGTCTTATCCAATTTGGTTTCAATACCGCACCAGAGACATTTCTTTATAATATTGTTCATTAGTTCTTGTAGCCCACCAATTGACTGGGTATTATAAAAATATACCTGATAATTTCACTATGGCAAAACAATTTCACCACCAATTCACACTTAATTTATATTCCCATCCTTCTGTATATGAGTGATTATAGAAGACAGAAATTACAATTTTACTACAAAGTAGATAGCTTCAGGGGTAAAAATGACCAAACGAACCCATTTCGCTACAATTCTATGGTGGTGATTAGCTTACAACGAATTTGGCAAATTGAACCTAATATGATAAAATTAAAATATAACAAAACAAAGCCATTTTACCTTTGGGCATCGCGGGTGTTACCACTTGAATATCAACCATTTAGCAAAATACAGGTTTGATTTCGCAAAAAGTAAATACGGCAAAACAAAGCCATTTTGCTGCAACAGCATGAAACAGCGCAACTTATGAGAATTCAAGCGATTTTATCCAAATGGCTTTGGCCGTCACAATATCTTCTTGGAATTTTTCAGTTATATATTATAATTTAGTATTGAAATCAATCTTAATCTATGGCCCGCAAATAGGTAACATATATTGCAGGATTTAACATTTGCATTTGACCTTGGAGGTAAAAGACATGAACAGTATGGTAAGGCAGTTTGCAGGCGTAATACTTATTATTTTAATTCTATCGCCCAATTTACTCGCAATTCATTATAGCGAAGATTCCAAGCACTGGTACGGGGAAATTCAGATTGCGGGTGAAATAACCTGGCAGGAATGCCGTGATTCGGCCG
>CBFCZE010000113.1:0-8621 GCA_965602655.1 uncultured bacterium | reverse complement strand
CGAGGAGAGATTCTTTTGTATATCAAACGATTTGACGATGCCCTGAAAGACTTTCACAGGGCGTACGAACTAAACAGCGGTGACCCGAATCATCCGGAAGGTATCGCGGCGGTTTATTTTCGAAAAGAACAACCCGATTCAGGTATCTTTTATACTCATAAAATGCTTGAACTCGACTCCACCAAAGCTATTGGGTATTACATGTTATCGCAGGCATACATAAAGAAGAAAAATTTTCAATTAGCCCAGAAATATACCGACCGATACGCCGGTTTTGTTTACAAGGATTCGACTCTATTACCACTTCTGCAACACCTTCTCAGCTCAATGAAAAAAGCGGGCGGGGGTTGATGTGAAAATAAATTTTAGTTGACCGCGTATCATATCTCTTATTATTAATCATACATGAAAAAGCTTTATGCTGCCGGTTTTTGGATCTTACTACCGCTATTGTTTATCTTTTACGGCGGTTTGGCCCAGCAGGAAAAACCTGATTCTGTAAATAACGATAAAAAAAATATTGAAACCAAAAAATCTCTATCCAAAAAAATAGCCATCACTTTTGATAACCTTCCGGGAGAACAGTTTTACTCCATTGAAGAGCGCGCCGAAATCAATAAGGCGATTCTTAAAATCCTGAAAAAGAACAATGTCCCGGCCACTGGTTTTGTGGTCGGTGAATATGTCGAGGGCGAGGATTGGGAAAGTATTGTCAGCTGGCTGGAAAATGGTCAAACCCTTGGATACCATACCTACTCCGGGCAGGAGATTCAGGATATGCCGATGGGGCTTTTTATTTCTGATATTATCAAAGGCAAAGAGGCTATTGAAGATTTGGTCTCGACTTATAAGCAAAAGATGAGGTTTTTTCGGTTTCCGTATCTGCACTATGCCACCAATGCCAAAACGAAGCTGAACATTATTGATCAATTGGTTAAAATGAATACGCGCATCGCCCATGTCTCGATTACCACTGAAGATTTTGTTTACAATATGTCTCTTGAGAAGATATTAAAAACCGGCGACAGCCTCGATATGTATTATCTCCGACAGGAATATCTTAACCATCTTGCCGAACGGATAGCCCACTTCGAAGATTTGGCCAAGGAGGTTGTCGGTCGACCAATCCGGCATATCCTTCAGCTCCGGGCGAATCGTCTTAATAGTCTTTTAATGGATGATATCCTGACTGAAATTGCTGACAAAGGGTATCAATTTATATCTCTTCGGGAAGCCCTGAAAGATAAAGTCTATCGCAAACCTGAAAAGTATTACGGGGATAAAGGACTTTCATTTCTCGAAAGAATCAAATATTCCGATTCCAAATAGTCTGCCGCAAATTCCAATTAAAATAGAATAGCGATATTTATCACGAATGCCTTGACTTGCAAGCCGATTTTTGTATTATTAAAATTACTGATTTTTTTATCGTTTCCGACTGAGATGAAGTAATGTCTGAATCGTCTCAGACTGGCCCAATAGGAGGGAATGTACGGCAGGATGCAATGTTAACAGCAACGACGATAAAGGAAAACGGTTATATGTCAGGATTGGTAAAGTTTGTCTATCCATCTTTTCCCCGACAGGTAATCATAATTGTTGGCGGTTTCGGCAGTGGAAAAACCGAAGTCTCTGTCAATCTTACCAAATTCCTGGCGACATCGCAAAATTTACCGGTGACTATTGTCGATCTTGACCTTGTCAATCCATATTTCCGTTCCCGTGAGGCTGTCAATGACTTAGAGCAAATGGGTATTCGAGTCATTGCACCGCGCGGAGAACAATTCCATGCAGATCTGCCGATTTTGCTTCCCGAAGTAAAGGGGGCTATAGAAGATTCAAGCGGTTATCTCATTCTTGATGTTGGCGGCGATTCACAAGGTACAAAGGCTCTCGGTTCATTGACCGTGGCCGATAAAACCGATGATTACGATCTACTGATTGTGGTCAACAGCCGCCGTCCGGCGACAGCGAATGTTAAAACCTCTCTCGAGACAATGAAACGAATTGAATTTACGAGCAAATTAAAATTTACCGGATTCATTTCAAACAGTCATCTTATCGATGAAACCGACTATGAAGTTATCAAAGAGGGGTATGATCTTGTAAGAAAACTCAGCAAAATAACGAACCTACCCATACATTTTATCAGTGCCAAGGAAAATGTTTTGAAAAATATAGATATGAATGAATTTAAATGTCCCATATTACCTCTGACCCGGTCGATGCTGAAACCGTGGGAGAGAGGTACGAATTAGCAAATTAAATAAAAGGAAATATGTAGATATGCCCGGAATAAAAATTGACAAAAAATACTGCAAGGGATGTGAGCTGTGTGTTCAGGCCTGCCCGATGCAGATTATATCGATGTCAAAAGAGATAAATGTAAAAGGATTTTTTATTGCCAGGGTGCATGAGCCAACCAAATGTATCGGCTGTATGATTTGTGCTATCGTCTGTCCGGATGTAGCTATCGAGGTTCATACCCACGGAACGCAGTATATACCGTTTGAATATTAGGTTTGGAGATAGATTATGGCCAAAAAATTAATGAAAGGCAATGAGGCTTTGGGCGAGGCGGCCATAGCCGCCGGGGCCCTGAACTACTTTGCCTATCCGATAACACCTCAGAGCGAAGTTGCCGAGTATCTCTGTTGGAGGTTCCCCGAAGTTGGCGGAAATTTTGTTCAGGCCGAATCCGAAGTTGCTGTCGGAAATATGCTTTTTGGCGCCGCCGCCACCGGTAAAAGAGTTTTTACGACCTCATCGAGCCCCGGCATCAGTCTTATGCAGGAAGCGATTTCATATATTGCTGGCGCCCATCTGCCGGTGGTGTTTATAAACATTATGCGCGGCGGTCCGGGACTTGGCGGAATCCTGCCGGCGCAGTCCGATTATTTTCAGGCGGTTAAAGGTGGCGGACATGGCGATTATCGTCTTATCGTCCTTGCACCAGCATCGGTGCAGGAGGCGGTTGATCTGATGATCGAGGCCTTTGATATTGCCGAAAGATACCTCAACCCGGTTATGATTATTGGCGATGGCATGATTGGCCAGATGATGGAGTCGGTCGAATTTCCCAAAAAATACCGCAAGCAGAACGATCCGAGTAAATCTGATTGGGCACTAAACGGGGCTAAGGACCGTACGTCGCGTATTGTCAAATCACTTTTCCTCGATGGTAAAATGCTTGAGGATAATTGTTTGAAACTGGCGGCAAAGTATAAGGAAGTCGAAAAAAACGAAGTTAAATATGAGCTATATAAAGTATCTAAGAAAAACAAAGTTTTGATTACGGCTTTTGGAACGATGGCCCGAATTTGTCAAACGGCCATTGACGAACTTGAAGAGGAAAAAATCAGCGTTGGTCTTATGCGTCCTATATCACTTTATCCTTTTCCTGAGAAGGAAATGTTTAGAGAGGCGAACAAGTCAAATATATTGGCCATCCTTGATATTGAGATGTCAACCGGCCAGATGGTTGAGGATGTAGAACGCTGCACCAAAGGCAAGAAGCCGATTGAGTTTTTCGGACATACCGGCGGAATTGTCCCGACCCCGGAAGAGGTCAAGGACAAGGTTCGTGAAATTATAAAAAAACATAAGAAAAATTTTAAAAAGAAAAATTGATCTGCTTGATCAAATGAGGATAAAATGTCCACTAACCCAAATGTAATATTTAAGAGACCGGAAACCTTAAGCGGCAATATTACTCATTACTGTCCCGGTTGTACTCATGGTGTGATTCACCGCATTGTGGCCGAATCGCTCGATGAGCTGGGCCTGCGGGGACGGGCGGTCGGTGTGGCTCCGGTAGGCTGTTCGGTTCTGATTTATAATTATTTTAATTGCGATTTTATGGAGGCGGCCCATGGGCGCGCTCCGGCGCTGGCCACCGGCTTTAAGCGAACGCGGCCCGATATGATAGTCTTTACCTATCAGGGTGATGGTGACCTGGCCTCGATCGGAATGGGTGAAATTGTCCATGCCGCCAATCGCGGTGAGAAGTTTACGACCATTTTTGTCAATAATGCCATTTATGGCATGACCGGCGGACAGATGGCGCCAACTACATTGCCGCTACAAAAAACGTCAACATCACCCTTTGGTCGTGATGTTGAAAAAGCCGGATTTCCGATTCGAATGGCCGAACTATTGGCCACATTAAAGACCCCCTCGTTTATTGCCCGCGGGGCGGTACATACACCGATGCATATCGTTCAGACAAAGAAGCTGGTAAAAAAGGCGTTTCGTTTGCAAAGCGAAAATAAATGTTTTTCGATGGTGGAAATACTTTCGACCTGCCCCACCAACTGGGGGATCGATCCCAACAATGCCCTGCAGTGGGTAACCGATAACATGCAGCCATACTATCCTCTGGGAGTATATAAGGACCCCGAAAAAGAGAACGGGGAGGAAAATTAGTATGGCCACCCAGAAAGAAGTAGTTTTCGCCGGTTTTGGCGGACAGGGTGTCATGACTGCCGGACAGCTATTGGCTTATACCGCTATGGAGGAGGGCAAAAAAGTCATTTGGATTCCATCATACGGTCCGGAAATGCGGGGTGGCACGGCTAATTGTACCGTGGTTGTTTCTGAAAATCGGATTGGCTCGCCGGTTATTAATAATCCGCAATCGGCCTGCGTATTTAATCGCCCCTCACTTGACAGATTTGGTCCGGCTTTAAAAAAGAACGGCCTCCTGCTGATTAATAGCTCGCTTATTGACATAAGGTCAGGAAGAAATGATATAATTGAGGCACTTATTCCCTGCAATGATATTGCTCGCAAAATCGGGAATGTAAGGGTTGCCAATATGGTGATGCTGGCCGCCTATGTTGCCGCCACCGATATCGTCGGTTTTAAAACGCTGAAAAAAATGCTGACCGAAAAACTTGGCAAAAGGAAAAAGGAGCTGCTTGAAATAAATTATAGAGCTTTTGAAGAAGGGCGTAAACTGGGTAATAAGATTGTCGCCAAAGGTTAGTTTATGATTATAGACAGCAAAAAGATACAAAAAGTTATAAATAAGTCAGTCCCGGATAAAAGACAACTGATTATGATTCTCCAAGATATCCAGCAGGAGTTTCATTATCTACCCAAAGAGTCAATTAGGCACGTTGCAGATTATCTGGGTATGCCGCAGAGTACTGTTTACAGCGCCGCTACATTTTATAAATCGTTCAGTCTTATTCCGCGCGGCGAAAATATAATAAAGGTCTGCAAAGGTACCGCCTGTCATATCAAGGGTGCTGATCTGATAATCGATCAGCTCGATTCCGGGCTGGGAATAAAACCGGGTCAGACGACAAAGGATATGAAATATACAATCGAGGTTGTCAATTGTGTCGGAGCCTGCGCCATGGCGCCGGTTATGATTGTCAACGATAAATATTTCGGCGAAGTCAGATGCAACCGGGCAACAAAAATTGCAAAGAAAAGTTAAGATGAAAATAGATTCAATTATAAAATTAAATAAATGGCGCAAAGATATTTTAACCAAACAAAAGGCGATTAAAACCAGAGTATTAATCTGTCTTGGGCCCGGATGTCTGGCCGGTGGTTCCGATTTAATACTTAAAGAATTCCAAACCGTTCTAAAAAAGAAAAAGATAACCAATGTTTCGGTCGAGGCGATTAAAAAAACCGGATGCCACGGTTTCTGCGCTCGTGGACCGTTGGTCATTATCGAACCGCAGGGTATCTTTTATTCAAAAGTGAAAAAGATTCATGTGGCAGAGATCATAGAAAAGACACTTAAGAAGGGTGAGATAATAGAAAAGCTGCTCTATAAAGATCCCAATACTGAAAAAATCTACAAAGAGTGGCGCAAGATTCCGTTTTATGCTCGCCAGCAAAAAATTGCCCTGCGCAATGTCGGTCAAATCGATCCGGATGAAATAACCGATTATATCGCCAACGGCGGTTATTCGGCCCTGGCTAAAATACTCAAAGGAATGAAACCGGATAAAGTAATCGATCAGGTCAGCAAATCCGGTCTTCGTGGTCGCGGCGGTGCCGGTTTCCCGACCGGTCGCAAATGGGCCACCTGCGCCAAAGCTGAAGACAAAATCCGTTATGTCCTCTGCAACGGTGATGAAGGAGACCCCGGAGCCTTTATGGATAGATGCATTATGGAGGGTGACCCGCATACTGTTCTGGAAGGTATGATTATCTGCGCCTATGCGGTTGGATCGAAAGAGGGATATATCTATGTCCGCGAAGAATACCCGCTGGCGGTGGTTAATCTTCAAAAAGCGATAGATGAAGCTTATAAGTACGGTCTTCTCGGTGATAATATTCTCGGCACCGATTTATGTTTTCATATAAAAATCAGTAAGGGCGGCGGAGCGTTTGTCTGTGGAGAGTCCTCGGCACTGATGAAATCGGTGGCCGGTGAAATCGGCGAACCGCGCGCCAAGTATGTTCGCTCTGTTTTAAAGGGACTGCACGATAAACCGACGGTTTTGAACAATGTCGAATCATACGCCAATATTCCCGTCATAATCGAAAAAGGTGCCGATTGGTACTCGTCGATTGGAACCAAAAAGAGTACCGGCACCAAGGCTTTTTCACTGGCCGGTAAAATCAGAAACACCGGGCTTATTGAAGTTCCGATGGGTATTAAACTTCGTGAAATAATTTATGATATCGGCGGCGGTATCGCCGATAATCGTGAATTCAAAGCAGTGCAGACCGGCGGACCGTCTGGCGGATGTCTTCCCGCCGACAAACTTGATCTTGAGGTCGATTTCGACACGCTGACAGAAAATGGTTCGATGATGGGTTCCGGCGGGATGGTGGTTATGGATGACCGTACCTGTATGGTTGATGTCTCCCGCTATTTTCTCAATTTTCTGGTTGAGGAATCGTGCGGCAAATGTGTTCCGTGCCGCGAAGGTTTGTATCAGCTTCATAAACTGAATGAAAAAATCTGTGAAGGCAAAGCAGGGAGTGATGATCTTAAACTGATGGAAAACCTTTCGGAAACGATTATCTCCGGCTCACTTTGCGGTTTGGGACAATCGGGCCCAAATCCGTTTTTAAGTACTTTTATGTATTTTCGGGATGAATACGAAGCGCATGTTAAGGATCATAAATGTCCCGGAGGTGTTTGCAAGAGTTTAATAACATATAGAATAAATGACGATTGCGACGGCTGTATGGCCTGCCTTAAGGTTTGTACCGCCGATGCCATAACAGGCAAAAAGAAGGAAAAGCACATCATCGATGAAGTCAAATGCGACCGGTGCGGTGCCTGTTACGCCGTCTGCAATATTAATGCGATAGATATAATTTAATGGGTATCTTATGGTAAAACTGCAAATAAATGGAAAAACCGTCGAGGCCCGCGAGGGTGAGATGCTTCTGGCCGTTATTAAACGGCAGGGAATCGATGTCCCGGCCCAATGTCATCATGAAGCGATCGAGCCGACCGGTAACTGCCGTCTCTGTATGGTTGAGATAACCAAAAAGAATTGGGACGGATGGAAAAAATGTGTGACATCATGTTTGTATCCGGTCGAAGATGGGCTGATTGTCGAGACGCATAATGACAAGCTGTTTGAAATCAGAAAAACTATTCTCGATTTACAATTGGCGCGCAGTCCGCATTCCGATTATGTCCAAAAAATGGCATCAGAGTACGGTCTTGAAAGATCATCATATCCGGCTGAACCGGAAGGCGATGATTGTATTATGTGCTACGCCTGCACCCGGATATGCGAAGTGCTTGGCAAATCGGCTATCTCGCCGACTCAGCGCGGACATAATAAAATTATTGCCGGACCGTTTGGCGAGGCGCCGCCCGATTGTATCGGCTGTCTCAGTTGTGCCCATATCTGTCCGACAGATTTTATCAAGTGGACCGATAAGGGCAAGTCGCGAACTATCTGGGATAAAAAATTCAAACTGATATCATGCAGTAAGTGCGGCAAAAAAACTATCACCCGCGAATTTGCCGACTATCTGATAGAACAACGCAAACTACCGGCAATTTATTTTGATACCTGCGATGATTGCAAGCGGAAAGAGACGGCCGAGAAAATGGGCTCACTGGTTGTCAGGGCAAGGGAGGCGATGATATGAAATACCGTTTCCAGATAATCCCGGAGCTTTGTACCGGTTGTCGCACCTGTGAGCTGGCCTGCGCCTTTAAATATGCCAAAGATGGAAAACCGGGGCGGAGCCGAATTTATCCTCTGGCCTATGCTAAAGATCAATACGTACCGGTCGTCTGTTTCCAGTGCGATGACGCCGCCTGTGTTATATCATGTATGTTTGACGCTTTGCGCCGTAACGAAGAGACCGGTGCTATTGAACGCGATAATGAACGATGTGTCAAATGCCAGGCCTGTGTCGCCGCCTGCCCGTTTGGCTGTGCGCTGGTTGATTCCGAACATGACGAAATTATCAAATGTGATCTCTGTCAGGGCAACCCGGTCTGTGCGACATTCTGTCCGGAATCGGCGCTTAGATATGTTGAAATAAAAGATTGAGTGGACTTGTGGGGTAAGTAAAGAAATGGGCCTGATTTCTTATCAGGCCTTTTCTTATTAAATTGGAAATTAAGGGAATTTAATGAGTAAGTAGGCCGAAACCCAGAAAAGCGGTTTCGACAA
>CBFCZE010000112.1:0-8831 GCA_965602655.1 uncultured bacterium | reverse complement strand
GGACGGCCAACTACCTTTTGATTCGTTTTTTGCGGTCATAAACCGGACCCTTGGAAAACTCCAGACAAATTCGAATTACTTACCTGATACAATAAAATAAGAATATTTTATCAGTCGGGCAACGAGAAAAGTAGGTATAACAATGGATAACTACTATCCATCTAAGATTAATTATATCACAATATAAAACTGAGAATAAGCATAAGAAAGATAATCGGTTACAACAAATATTCGCAATAGTATTGGGTTGGCATCTCAGTTGCAATACTCATTAGTAAACACGGAAAGAGAGAGGTTATTTAATAAATCTGAGAGGAGAATAAGTTATGAATAGATTTAAGCAGATAATATTTGTAACCGGTGCAACCGGTAATCTTGGCAGCAAATTGGTTTTACAGGCGTTGGAGGAAAAACCGGACATTCAAATAATAGCGCTGGTAAGGGGGGAAAATCAGGCCGAAGCTGAATTAAGATTGAGAAATCTCCTGTTTACATTATCACCAGACTCAAATTTTACAGATATTGGAGAACGGTTAAAAGTAATAAACGGCGATATTACACAAAAACAACTTGGGTTGCCCTATCCGCTCTATAAAGATCTGGCCGCAAAAGTTACATATATTATCCATTCGGCCGCCGCCACCAAGTTTAGTTCTACACTTGAGGAATCCCGCCTGGTCAATTATACAGGGACGGAAAATGTTATGAAATTCGCCGGTTTGGCATCCAGATCGCCGATTTTTAATACTATGGCCCACATTAGCACCGCTTATGTATGCGGCAGGCGCGAGGGAATTATTTTCGAAGGTGAATCTGATAAGAACTGTGGTTTTTCCAACGGTTACGAACAATCCAAATGGGAAGCCGAACAGCTTGTTCGAAGCATGATGCCGCAAATTCCGATTACAATTTTTCGCCCGAGTATCATTGTTGGCGATTCTCATACCGGACACATTGCCACTTTTAATGTTCTTTACCCGCCGCTGAAGTTTTTGTGTCAGGGATTAAATATTTCATTGACGGGACGATCCGATGTTCCTCTTGATGTAATTCCGGTTGATTATGCCGCCCGGGCAATACTGCATATAACGCTGAGCAATAGAGACTCCGATGGAAAGACATTCCATATTGTCGCCGGAAAGGAAAACTCCTGTCAGGTCGGTGAAATAGTCAGACAGGCCAAAAAAATGTCGGGTCGGGAGAATCCGGGGTCTAACGCGGTTAAAGATAAAACTGTTTCCTCGAATTCACTCTGGAATCGTCTTTCAACACAAACAAGAAAAGCCTGTAAAATTTCAAAGTTCCTTAATATTTACCTGCCTCATGTAACTCTGAGACGGTATTTTGATGATACCAACACCAGACAGGTTTTACAGGGGTCGGGAATTTTTGCTCCATCGCTTGTCAGTTATCTGGATAAAATAATGGAATACAGCATCGGAACGAATTGGGGGAAAAATGTCCGATCTGCTGCCTGAATCATAATTGGAATTATCATGAAAATAAAGGTGGTTATAAATTCCCGGTCGAAAGCAAAAGACTCACAGCGTATAGAAACGCTGATACGAAACAGGCTCTGTTTGCAAGCGATTGACATTACACGGACAAAAGACCCCGGACATGCGATTGAGATTGCACGGGAGGCGAGCGGATGCGGATTTGATATTATTGTGGCGGTTGGAGGTGATGGGACGGTCAACGAAATCATAAATGGAACGATCGGCTGTAAAATACCAATTGGAATTATTCCTTATGGCACGGCCAATGATCTGGCAACATATCTTGGAATTCCAAAAGATATTAAAAAAGCATGCGATTTGATTATTAATGCCAATGTCCGTTCGGTTGATTTAATCAAAGTAAACAACTGGTTTTTTATAACATCAGGCGGGATCGGTCTTCCATGCGATGTGCTGGCAGAAGTAACAAACAGCAGACGTCAGCGCATCCCGGGAAGGCAAATATTTTCTTTATTGGGCGGTGGAATGTATACACTGGCTCTGCTGATGGTTCTGTTAAAAAGAAAACACTATGGCAGGCAAATAAAACTCCGGGCAAAAAACCATCTTTATAATATAGAGGCTTCATCATTAGTAATCGGAAATCAGCCATATCTCGGCAGAAGTTTTAAGGTTCTTCCCGGGGCAATCAATAATGATGGCATCTTGGACGTTTGCATTATTGAAAACAGTAAAAATCGAATCCGATTTTTTAATACTCTACTGAAAACGCTGTCCGGAAATCATATCGATAACAAAAATGTTACAATATTTCGTGCAGATAATATTTCCATAAAATCTGACAAATCACTGGAATTTTTTGGGGACGGTGAATTAAGATTGAAGGATACTTCTTTTAATATTCAAATAATTCCCGGCGCCGCCAAAATTATTGCACCGGTTGCTTGTTAGCATTATCTTTATCAAAACGATCATCGTCTTCAACACTTTCAATTTTGCCATCCTGAACATAAAGGATTCGGTCGGCGTATCGACAAATACGCCTATCATGACTGACAACAACAACACTCTTATTATGCTGTCTGGAGTATTCATGCAGTAATCGGATAATATCAAGCCCCTGGCTCGATTCAAGGCTGGCGGTCGGCTCATCGGCCAGAATCAACTCCGGTTGATTGATAAATGCCCGTGCCACCGCCACCCGCTGCTTCTCGCCCTGACTCAGATTGGATGGAAACTTGTCGGCTATATGATCAATATTTATTGTACGAATAATCTGTTTTGCCAATCTTTTTGAGTCTGATTTTGACTCTCCGGCAAACCGTCCGCTGATGGCAACATTGTCCAGAGCTGAAAGGGCATCAATCAAATTAAATGTTTGGAAAACAAAGCCGATCTTTGAGGAGCGAAGTTTTTGCAGATCCTTTTTTGAATATTCCCTAACATTCTTACCGAAAAGGAAAACGTTTCCCGTCGATGGAGGCAGTAGCCCCGCAATAATTGTCAATAACGTAGTTTTACCGCTGCCGCTTGGTCCTAACAAAAGAAGCAATTCACCCTGTTTGATATTTAAGGATATATTGTTGATGACCGGTGCAGAATTTCCATTGTAAGAAAATTCCTTGGAAACATTTTCAACTTTTACCGAATAGTCATTGTTATTAACCCGGTTCATAAAAAACTTCCAGGGGATAAATTTTTCTTAACCGATGAAGCGACAAAAAGGCGCTGACAATACTTATTGCTCCGGCCATAAGAAAAACAAGCCAGAACTGCATCAATGACGACCTGATAGTTATCTCGGGTGCCAGTATCGCCACCGTTTTGACCAGCGGGTAAAATAAAATGGTTGCCACAATCATTCCCGACAGGCAAAGCAGAAACGATTGGCCGAAAATTTGACCGGCCAGATACCTGCCGTTTGACCCGAGTATTTTCATGACCGCAAAATCTTTTCTTCGCTCCAAAATGCTGATTGATAACAGCAAACTCAGTATCACCGTGAGGACAATTGCGCTTATTATTACGATTGAGTAAATAAACGGAAGAAACCCCATCTGCATTTCATGCAGATTATTGGCAACGAAAGTTTCATGATCGAACACTTCAACATCGCTTAGGTCTTCTTTGATATTTGCCGCCACAAATAAACGGTCGTTCCTGTTTACCGTATTTACAAGGTAGCAGGTGGCTATAGGAAAATTAACAAATGATTGCGCCTTTTCAAGAGTTACAAAGGCATATTGAATCACAAAGGCATTGGTACCGCGACTGATTCCGGCAATAGACAGAGTATCATTTTGAATAATTATTTTTTCACCAACATGATAATCATATTTTTTGACAAATGAATCATCCAGTACAATTTCATTATCGCTTTGAATCGATCGTCCTTCTATTATCGCCGGAGGTCCGCCCCGGCTTTCAGTTGGATTATAACCGGCCAGATATACCGTCGCGATTGTACCATCCTTTTCAATGGGAGTAAGTATCAGAAGAACCGGTGCGGCCGATTCGACCCCGGGGATTCTTCTGATTGCATTAAGATGTTTTGGAAAAAGAACCGAAGTGCATCGCATAATATTTGATGCGTTCTTCTGCATGACCCATAGATCGGTTTTATTTTGTGTAATATACTCCAGCGAACCGATTTTGACGCCATTGTACGAAGCCAGAAGAAACAGCATGAGGATTATACATAGACCGATACCGCCGACACTTAGAATAAATCTGGTTGGCTGGGCTTTGAATATTTTAAATGAATAACCGCTCATAATCTAACTCTTTGTAATTTGCCACAAACAGAAATCATTGTAAAAAAAGGTTCGCGCTGTCGAAGATAGATTTTCGCCCAAATCTTTTAAGGTCTCTATACTGTCGATAAAATCTTTGGGAATCTGCTGCGGGATAAAAAGTGTCCAGAAAGCCAACCGTGCTCCCGGGCAACTTATTTTTACAATCCGTTTTAATAAATTATTCATCTGATCTCCGCTCATATATTCAAAACAATCCGACAGATTGAATTTGGTAATAGAATTAGCCGGCAACTCATTCAGATATTCTTCCAGAGTAGAACAAACAAGCTCAATACGATGTGCCCGTCTTTTCAATGTTTCAAAATTATCCGGATTTAAATAGGGAGGAACCGATTGAAGATTCCGATACTTTCCGGATAGAATATACTCGGCATAGAAATTATCTTTAACCGGTGAAGCAGTCAAACCATATTCGGTTCGTTCAAATAGTACTTTTGATATATCCTCCAGGGAAACGTATCGAAAAAAATCAGCCGAGCGGCCAAATCGAGATAGTACAAATTTACTGAAAAAGATTCGAAACAGATATCGCCACCTTAGATTATTCCAGGATTGCTTATATAAATTTTTTTGAACCGACAGATGTGATTCTGCAAGAAATTTCCTGATTGTCCGGCGATAATGAATCAACGGAAGAATAAAACGATAAAACAAACCAAAATAATTTTCAAATTTACCGATATGAATAATTCCTCGATTTATATTCTTTTTATTTCTATCCCAATAATCAGCGGCGTTATCAGACAACTGCGGGCGCAGTTTGTTGTAAATATCCCATCGATTTTTCTCGGAACGAACACCGATAAACCGAATAAATTGTTTGTAATCCAGATATTTTATGGCGGCCATCTTTAATTCAACCAGATAGATCTGGGCCGGATTCTGGTCAATGGCAATAACGGATCGCGGATTATCCAGTAATAATGCGAAACTGTTGTCGCCGCCGGACGCGATTGATAAAATGACATCATCAGATTTTATTTCCAATCCTTGCGTTAACACCTGAGTATCTTCCCAGCACTGTGAATAAAGAATTTTCATACCGTCGCCGCCTTTTTATTTGTTTGATGCAATGTTTTTGAAACAGCTATTTTTTCTCCATAGCGTACTCTGGTTTCGAAGCCTTTTATCGAATTAAAAAACAGATCATCATCAATCTTTATGCTATCTTTAGCAAGGAGTAGAACAACGGTTGAGCCGCCCAATTCAAAGTGGCCTTTTTTATCGCCTTTATTCAACTGTCGGCCGGGAATAAATGTCTGCTTTATAGAGCCCACCGTAAAGGCGCCTACCTCGGCCATAACCATCTGACCGAAATGATCTGAATTAAAAAGCGTTGTAGTACGATGGTTTTCCGCATAGAATGGGGTTGGTTTACGGCAACTATATGAACCGCCGGCATAATATTTCCCTTTTATTTCCGACGATTGATAAGACAAACCGGAATCGGGAAAATAGAATTGATGATAATCCGAAAGACAAAGGCGTAAAACAATCATTGTCCCACCAAAGAATTTTGAAGCCAGATTATCGCTACACAGGAATTGACCTAGATTAAATAAATTACGCTTAATAAGAAAGGTGTTATTGGGGTCAATTCCTGTGTAAGCTAGAAGCTTTCCATCGGCCGGTGCAATAAGACTATCGGTATCTTCATTGACGGGACAGGTACCATCGCCGGGCTCACGAATAAAGAAATCGTTGAAGCAGGAGAAATCCTTTATCGACTGCACATGGCTTTGCCGATTTAGGTTTGTCTGTCTGGCAAATGACGATATAAAAAAACGGCTGAATTTCTGTCGGGCCAGCCAACCATACAGTCGTGAAACGATTTTTCGACTCAATATAAAAATGGTTAGCGCCCGCCCCAAAATTGTATTGTAGGACCAATAAAGAAAGCCTGAAGCAAATGGATATTCCGTTTTTACCAGGTCATCGGCGCGATTTATATATGTTATGGCTAATTTCTTGTTCATAATTCCACCTGATACAAAGCATATTCTTTTTGTGGTTCCGGCGATAGACGTCCCGGTAAGCTGTGGGCGAGATTGCCTTTAAGTCTCAGGGTTAGAAGCATCGTGTCATAGCCGCCCGCGAGTATTTCATTGATAATGAAATAGAAACCAGCTCGACCCAGCCCGCTCCTGTTCTTTATCTCTTCAGGGGTTAAACCGCCCAGATAAAAATTTATCTTTTTAGCTTTTCGCCGATGGTACAAGAATTTGAATCTGGCCGGTAAGTTGGTTCGGCCGTTCATTGAGCGGACAGCATCGGCCAGTTCCAAAAGCGCTATGGCAAAACCGCATAAATCGTTTTCTGCATTGTAAACAAAGGCAAACATCCGGGGATGTATGGCATAATAGGCTTTTTCAAAAAGTTGTTTTAGTTCTATAACTTTCAACGGTGTAAAACCGAGGAAACCGCTGAATGATCTGGATATAATTTGCTGTAGTTTCTTCATCTCTTTATCAAGATTATTCGAATCGAGTGTTTCAAAACGATAACCCCTTTTCATCAGGAGATTGTATCTTTTCTCACCTTTTACTTTCATTTGAGCCAGAATATCCTTTCCATGAATTTCTACCGAATCCCATTCCGCTTTGATATTAAATCCAAACTTCTCAAAATATTCAGGGTAGTACGGCTTATTGTATGGTTCGCCGTAAAAAAGATCATGATTAAAACCCCGGGTCATGAACCGGTAACTATGCCAGATATCGAAATTCATCGGGCCCCAGACTCTTTTAATGTTGTGATTATAAAGCCATTTTGTTGCCGCCTCCAATAAAGTTCGGGCATACTTATATTTTCTTTGGCATTCAAAGAATCCAAGTGTTCCGACGGCCGTACCATCTTTATCCTTGAGATTTGCATTAATCATCCCCGTGATTCGGCCCGTTAAAGAACCATTGTCGTATAACAGGAAATGTCTGGACAGATTGCCCGGTTTGTTATGGAATGAGTACGATGGTGAAAGCTGTCTTTTAAGTTCCGCTTGATGCGGTGGAATCCAGTTGGAATCACCTCTGTATATTTCATAACCGAATTTGATAAAATCGTTTGTCAGACTCGGATCAAATCTGAATTGTTTTATGCGCATTGGACTACTCCTGTACTGCCGTCAATTTTGATAATATCACCGTTCTTGATAGATGAAGTGGCTCTATCGACAGCAACGATAGTCGGAATTCCAAGTTCCCGTCCGATAATAGCCGTATGCGACAGGACGCTTCCTTTTTCAACGACAATACCTTTGGACTGAATCATTAGAAAGACCCAGCCCGGGTCGGTCGATTTGGCAATAAGGATGTACTCTTTATCATTCACCGATTCATGAGGATCGGTAACCACCCGAGCCATACCCTTTGTCACGCCGGATGAACATCCGATTCCCTTTAATACTTTTGCTCCGGTTTCGTTCTTTTGACTATTTTGATAGTCACCCAGATATGGAATGCCGGAAAGGTGCATACGTTCCCGAGGGATATGATTTTTAAAGCCAGCATATTCGGCCCTTCTCATCTGTATTATTTGTTTAAGATTATAATTAACCGATGAACCCTCAATGTAACTGAATATCTCTGGTACCGTCAGATAGTACAAATCTTCCGGTTTGGTAATAATCCCCTGCTCACAAAACAATCGGGCCATTCTTTTGAAGAGTTTTTTTATAACACCATACAAACGGCTTCGGGCAAATCTCATATTCTCACGGTTGGCAATTGATCGGCGTGCCTGGCGTAATACAAAATGGAACAGCACCCGCCTAAATCGACTTTTTACGTTCTCTGTCACCTTTTTTTCAGCGGATTTTCTAATATGCTTCTCGCGGTGAGACATAGATGAGGCGGTCAGATCTGTTTGGGAATATTCATGAATTAATTTTAATAATTCTTTAGGATTATCTCTATATGACGGCTTTTCGAGTTTTAGCTCTTCCATACCGCGATCACCGTACTTATTCAGATACGATGAAAGCCTATCCCTTAGTGGAGAATATTGTGAATCGGTGATAATACTTATCCAGATCTCTTCATAATCCGAATTATTAAATAATGATTTATAAGCCGAATTTCCTCTTATAATCCCGGCCATTTCCAGGAGGGCATGAACAGGCTTTACACTTTCAATATCCGGCTGTCCGCAAAGAAGATTGTTGTGCAGATTCGGATATTTGTCAAGTCCCCGGCATGCACATAATATTTTAAGCCAGTCATAATATTTCATGGCGCAAAAATCGTTGTAAAGCGTTAAGTGCCAGATTGGACTGAAGTCGCGCTCTATATCACGATACAGATTAATTAATTCATCCTCGTTAAGGGATGAGAACCTGATGTCCTTATATTTTTTGTACGATATATTAAAATTACGGAAAAACGAGCAAGCCGTCCATTTGACCGTCAATAATCGAAAGACTACTATAAAGGCAGAAAACAGTCGATTCAACCACGACAACCTGGTTTGGGGAAATTCCGACTTTTTATTTATGCCTATCATCTGATCCCATGATTTTTTATGGCTTTTATAGCCGGGCAGATAGGATAGCATTTTATAC
>CBFCZE010000111.1:0-8861 GCA_965602655.1 uncultured bacterium | reverse complement strand
GTCGAAATCATAAATTTACAGCCAACTTTTTAAAACCAAATATTATCATTATCTGTGGGCGGCAGACGCCCACGAAAATAATTTTCTGAATCACAATTGTTGTGGCCTGATTATTATCATTTATAATGGTAGGACAGACATTCCTGTCTGTCCAGAATATGTCACAGTTATTCCTTATTCGTTTTAAGCAATCTCAAGGAGTTTGAGACGACAAAAAGGGATGAAAAGGCCATCGCTGCCGCCGCCACAACCGGCGAGAGACTCCAGCCAAAAACGGGATAGAACAATCCGGCCGCCAGAGGTATGGCAATAACATTATAGGCAAAGGCCCAGAACAGATTCTGCTTGATAATTTGGTATGTCAGACGGGATATATTAAACGTTTCCAATAATGAATCGAGATTATCGCGTACCAGAATAATATCGGCCGATTCGATAGCCACATCGGTACCGCTTCCCAGGGCGACGCCGATATCGGCCGAGGCCAGCGCCGGGGCGTCATTGATACCGTCGCCGACCATCATTACCCTGTTTCCGGCCCGGCGGTACGTCTCCACTATAATCGCCTTCTGATCAGGTTTCGCTCCGGCTTCGAACCTGCCCACTGTAAGAGTTTTGGCCACGCCTTTAGCTGTTAAATAATTATCGCCGGTTAATATAACAATTTCACGCCCGGTTTGGCTGATTTCATTCAATACCTGCGGCGCCTCATCTCTGATTTTGTCGGATAGGGCCAGAAAACCGAGGGCCTGATTATCAACGGCTACATAAACAATCGTATGTCCCTTTTCCATTTCTTCACCGGCTTTGTCAGATAACATTTCAATATCTATCTTTTCCTTTTCCATCGTGGCCTTATTGCCGACCAAAACAAGATTTTCTTTCACTTGAGCCTGAAGTCCGAATCCGGGAAATTCAACAAGATTGCTTTCGGCTAATAAATCTATTTCCAATTGTCTGGCTTTTTCAACAATGGCGCCGGCCAGGGGATGAGTCGAGCCGGACTCGGCCGAGGCGGCCAATTGAATCATCTTGCTTTCAGTTTTATCATTTTCTTCATCTTCTCCGACGGTCTTCATGGCGACAACTTCAAAATTACCCTCGGTTAAGGTCCCGGTTTTATCGAAAATAACATGATCTACATTTACAACCGCCTCAAGAATATCACCACCGCGGATATAAACACCGCGCCGGGCGGCCCACCCGGTACCGGCAAGAATAGCCGTTGGTGTTGCCAGACCAAGCGCGCAGGGACAGGCAATAATCAGTACCGCCACCGGCGCCGTTAAAAGCATAGTGCTGTCCGGGTCAACCAAAAACCATATGCCAAATGTCAAAAGGGAAGCAAGAATTACAACCGGTACAAAAACGGAGGCTATTTTGTCGGCCAGCTTTTGAATTGGTGCTTTTCGATTTTGTGCCTCCGAAATTAACCGAATAACACTACCCAGAAATGTGTCGTCACCGGTCCCGCTAACCTTGAATTTAAATGAGCTGTTTCCGTTTACCGAGCCCCCGATAACTTCATCATCAACCTGTTTTTCAACCGGAACTGATTCGCCGGTCATCATCGATTCGTCAATCGACGGTTCTCCCTCGATAATCCGGCCATCGGCCGGTATTTTTTCACCCGGCCTGACAAACAGAATCATGTCCGGAATGACCGCTGCGGTTTCTATCACTATTTCTTCTCCATTAATAATAGTGGTAGCTTTATCCGGACGAAGTCTGAGTAAGGCTCCAATAGCGCCGCGAGCTTTGGCCTTGGCACGGTTCTCAAGAAACCGTCCCAAAAGAATCAAGGTTATTATCATGGCCGAGGTTTCATAATAGAAAAAGCCGGTTATTCTGCTTGAATATATCAGAGATTCAATTGTAATCCAAAAGCTGTATAGAAAAGCTGAAAGTGAGCCCAGAGCAATCAATGAATTCATATTGGCCCTCAAATGCTTCAACTGCCGGAAAGCATCGACAAAAATTCCCCGTCCCGGAAACAGCAAAACGGGTAATGTCAGAAAAAGCAAAATCAGTCCGGTTGTAAGTTTATCAAACGGCAGAGTTAATGACAACATATCTTTCATGCTGATAACGGCAACCGGGATAGTCAGGGCCATAGATAATAGAAATATATTTCTGGCCTCAATATGTTCAGCCTCACCGTTTATAGCGAGAGAATTATTTATTGCTGCTCGGTAACCAAGATTGGTTACTTCGTTAAGAATATGTTCTTCATCTGTCTGATTGCCCAGAAATTCAACTGCGGAGGTAGCTGTGGCAAAATTAACCTGGACTCTTTCGACCCCCTCCAGCTTCAACAAACCTTTCTCAATTCCGGCGGCGCACCCCGCACAGTGCATTCCGAAAATCCTTAGATTAATCTTTTTTAATTTGGCCATAGCTTTTATTAATAATTTGTTTAAATGAAGAAAAAAAAGAAAGGTCAAGAAAGCAATCTAAATTTGAAGAATCACCGGCAATCGCTGTCAGAGCCGAATGACCTATTACTTAAAGCCAAAAACCATTAACAAATGCGGGCACTTTTTCAGTAAATCTTTTTTCACTTTAGCACGAGCCCGATGAAGATACCAGCGCACCGTTGCCACCGGCATATTCATAGTATCAGCGACATCATTAATATTATGGCCATCGACATCACGAAGAATAAAAGCCGAACGTTGTTTATCGTTAAGTTCCCGGGTCGCCTCATCTATATACCGACGAATCTGGCCTCTTTGATAGGATAAATCAGGGGCAGCGAATTTATCATCCGTCTTACTGTCGATCCTCTCAATTGACTCATGATTATGACGTTTATGTTTGCGCTTATAATCGATAGCGGCATTGATGGTAATTCGATACAACCAGGTATAGAACTTCTTGGACTCATCATAACGCCAAATATTTCTACTGGTTTTTACAAAAACATCTTGTGTTATATCCGCCGCTTCATCATAATCGCCAACTATTTTAAAGGCCAGCGAGGCAACCTGATTATGATAAAGCCTAATTAATCTTGAGTAGGCGCGTTCATCGCCGTTTTTAATTTTTTCAATAATTGCGCCGGTTTCTCTTTCAATCCTTTCTTCTTCTTGGCGCTGTTTTTCAGTCTGTTCCTTTTTCGCAACCGCCACACTTCCTCCTCGGTTAATACCATACATCATGGATTATATTAGTATAGTATTGTAACATACAATTAGCTAAATAGTTCCCATAATGTCAAGAAAAAAATGGCTTTTGAAGGCAAATGGCGGCTAATCAAACTCTTCCAGAGAAATCCTTTTTTGGCGCAAAAGTGCGGCAGTCACGCCCGAACCCTTTATTTTTTGGCCTTTTCTGACTATATTTTTAACGCCGCAGGAGGGAGATTTCGACTTTAATATAACCCGATGAATCGCATTCTCTTTCACAATCTGCAGAGTCTTTTGTGCCCCTTCAATATAATTTGCGGTTACATCATTGCCCGATATATCAACAACCCTCGCCTTTCCGCCCAAAACCGCAAATCCGTCACCGGAATCAATTTCTGCCTTCGGACGAGGAGTCGGCAAACCACCCAGGACTTCGGGGCAGACAGGAATAAGATCAAATCCTTTGGCCAGTTTTTTGACCTTACCATTTTCCTTAGCAGTTCCATCGTAGCGGCATTTCTCTCCAAGCAAACAGGCCGAAACAATTATTCTATCCCTCTCATCTGTCATACAAAAGAATACACAAATCCTGACTAATTAGCCAAAAAAAATGCCCTCATATTTGAGAGCATTTAATAATTATTTTATAACAATTTCTAATTCAGAATATATTTTACCGGATTAATCTTTTTGTTGTCCTTTATAACTTCATAATGAAGATGCGGCCCGGTCGAATATCCGGTTGAACCCATTAAGGCGATAACATCGCCGCGACGGACTTTCTGACCCCGCTGGACCTTAATCTCACTTAAATGGCCATATTTTGTTTTATATCCAAAACCATGATTTAAGATAATATACTTTCCAAGATCTTCGCCATACCCGGTTGTCTTCACAACACCATCGGCTGAGGCATAAATAGGCGTGCCTATTTTATTGGCAATATCGAGTCCCGCATGAAAACGTTTGTAACCGGTAAAAGGATCATCTTTCATCCCGAATCCGCGAATCTGATAGCCACGCGCCGGGCGAATTGATGGTGTATGATTCAGAAGATCCTTTTTGTCCGATAGCATTTCATAAACTTCGCCATATTTCTTCTGCTCAAAATGGGAGAGACGAATCAATGCATCAACTTCCGCCTCGGTCGAATGCGCCACCTGAAGCGCCTTGGTAAACTGTTCGTTTGAAAGATTATCCGGCCCGCCGATACCGAGTTGACGCTCGTCATTACTGATCTCAGGCAGGTTGAATATATTACGAATAACAATTTCTTTTTCCACCAATTCGCTATAAAATTCCGAGATATCAGAAATTTCGCTCCGAAGTTCATCATATTTGGCTATCAAATGCTCATTTTCCATCAGTAGTCGTTCAGCCTCATGAGCCGCAACCTGTGAATTAATATAACTGGTGGTTAAAATCAGATTGGATGTCAATAAAAAGGCGACAATAAATGCTGCCGTCAATATCAGACCATAAGAGATATTAAATTGACGTAACTTGTCCCGACTACCACCAATCAGGACAAATGAAAGCTTTTTCCCCAGCATACCCATCTTTTTTTATCCCTGCTTTAGTTCATTCAAATTATCAGATGATAAAGACATCTGTAAAAATTTTGGCGAACATATCATAAATTTCGTCGCAAGTCAACAAAAATCATAAGATTTTTGTTTTTTTGCATACGAAACCTCTTTTTTACTCCCCGGCCTACTTTATCAACTGATATTCTTTTCTCAATACTTTATTGACCACCTTTATAAACTTCTCGCTGTTAAGGCCTTGCAGACTGTAAAGGTGCCAATATATCTTCTTCGGTAACAAATTCCTGTTTTTCTTATCATGTGCCATTTCTTTCATCTGGACAACCCTCTAACGGGTCGAAAAGCAAATCAAAGGCACTCCTATTAATATCGACCCGATATGAAAAATTGTTAGTCATGCCGCTATTTCCATCTGACCATTCATTATTGCATACAGCGTGCCTTTATACTGATTTGCCCTAATTATTGTCAGTGAGTCGCTATCTTGTTGTATAATAATTGATTAACTCGATGCTCACCAAATGATCCGGGTATCAGGAATTAACCTGTTTTGTGGAAATTATGGGGAGGAAGCCATATTGTTGGTAATTTCCCAATATACCCCGGATCGGCTTGACAGAAACAGTTTGGAGCAATAAATTAATATTATTCAGATTTAAAAATTGTGGATAAAGGAAAAAGATGAATCCCAGAACAAAAAATACAAAAAAATCGAACAAATTGGTTTTCATAACCGGTGCTTCATCCGGAATCGGCCGTGCCTGCGCTGAAATTTTTGCCCAAAACGGCGCCCGATTACTGCTTGCCGCCCGGCGAGTCGAGCGTCTTAAAAAACTGGCGGTAAAATTGGAGAGACTATACAAAAGAGATATTCATTACATCAGACTTGATATCAGGCACCAGGGCGAGGTCGAGGGCAAAATCAACTCATTATCGGCTGAGTGGAAAAAAATAGACATTCTTATTAACAACGCCGGCCTCAGCCGCGGCCTGAGCAAACTCCACGAAGGTGATCTGACCGACTGGGAAGAGATGATTGACACCAATGTCAAAGGTCTTCTCTATGTCAGCCGGGCCGTTATACCCGGGATGGTTAAAAGGAAAAAGGGGCATATTATAAATATCGGCTCAATCGCCGGACATGAGGTTTATCCCGGCGGCAATGTCTATTGCGCCACCAAGTTTGCCGTTGATGCTTTAACCAGAGGGATGCAGATCGATCTTGTCGATACGCCGATCCGGGTCAGTACAGTGGATCCCGGGATGGTCGAAACCGAATTCAGTTTGGTTCGTTTCCATGGTGAAAAAGAAAAAGCCAAATCTGTCTATCAGGGGATAAGACCTTTAAATGCCGGAGATATTGCCGAGGCAGTATATTTTTGTGCCTCGCGTCCGGCCCATGTAAATATCCATCAACTGCGCATCATGCCAACTGCGCAGGCAACGGCGACAATAGCTCACAGAACATAATATCTTATCATAAAAAAAGGGCCAATGCAGTATTGGCCCTTTGAAATTATTGGATTTTAGTCTAAAGCTGGAAAAGGTACTGAAGTTTCATAAAAAACTGGCGGGAATCGAGTTTATAGTGTTCATGCCCGGTAATAGTAGAAGTGTTAACCAATCTGGTACCGTTTGCATTTAGATTATCGTACTTCTGAACGTAGTAAGTCGAGCCGACATAAAAGAGTGTAAACGGTGTTATCTGATATGTAATCAGCGGATCGAAATCCCAGGTTTTATAGCGATCATGATACTGAGAGAATAACCTGAAGGATAACTTCCGATTGTACTGAAAACTAATTCTCGATCCATAAACATAAAATTTAAAAAGCTCACTGTCAGTTTGAGTATCATAGCTTTTAATATGAGTAATCCAGTTTTCAACATATAGTCGATCAAATAAATTCAGATCGACCCATCCACCTAATTTTGTTTGCCTGCCGATTGCCCGGTAGCCGTAGGCGATCTGGTTGCCATAGCTCAATGAGCCGCCAAACGCAAGCAACTCGCTGGGGTTAGTATTAAAACTTGCATGGTTATTCCATATATTACCATAGTAAGTACCCGCAAAATCTTCGGTGCTGATCATATTTTGAAAAGAAAAGTTTGTCTGGTAAAACCGCAGTGGAATATTAATAGTGGTAAACAAAGCCTCATCTTTCTTATGCCCATCGGTATTCCAGACTCTCATTGGATTTAACTCAATAGAGATTCTTTCCACCAGACCCTGATCGAAGCGGATTTGGTATGAAGAATATATATCAACGCTTCTTCGACTATTACGCGGAATCCAGCCATTATCGGCGCGGAATGTCGGCCCTGTTTCTTCATAACTGCCGCTGATATAAAAATTGCGGCTGTTGAAGCTAAGATTTCCCGAGAATGCATATCCACCAAACGATTCACCATCGTAGATGGCCGTATATTTTTCATCGTCAAAATAAACACCATCCAAATAATCACCATAATCCCAACTATCCGGTTCTTTTGTATAACTCCCAACCGCTTGTGTTCGCAATGTTACCTGTCTGGAAAAACGGAGTGTAGCATCCGCGGCATAGTTGCTGTTGTTTCCGCCACCAACCCATCGCCGGTCCGTTAATAATAAACCTACCTGTGATCCGGGTCCAAGTGTTCGGCGAATCCTTAAAATATTTGAGAAACTTTTGCCTCCCAATATCGAACCCGAACTTGTCTCCTCAAATGGAATTATAAATGGAGTATGCAAATCATGGGCGCTTAAGAAACTAACTGAATTCCGATCCAGACGAGCCGTCAGTTTGGCGGCAAAATCAGGTTCATTAATCGAGCGGGTATAAACCAGATTCAAACGGGTGCGATACAAATCGCTACCCTCTTGAAAGAATGGTCTTTTCTCCGGATAGGACAGAGCTGTGGGGGAATTAACATCGATTTGAAATTGATCCGATTCAACATTGCTGAAATCCGGGTTTATTGTCGCATCGAGCGTAATATTCGATGAAATCGCATATTTACCCGACAATGACATCTCCCCGTAAGCATCATCATTTTCAAATATCAGATTACTGTCAGCATCAATATTAAGTGCGCCGGCCAATGAACCGGTCCAGGCCGGAATAATTTCTATCCCTTTGCCGGGGGTGACATTTTTGATGCCGGTCAGCGTTCCCCAGTTGTTTACCCAGTTTGATTCATTACGGTCCCGGGCCGCCCAGGTAAAATTATAATGAGTATCACGAAAATGGTGCCGCCAGAACTGCATCTTCCATGTCTGTTCTTCTTTGTTGGGAAAACGCAGGCTTGAAAACGGAATAGCCATCTCGACCTGGTAACCGGAATCGGTGATTTGACCGGCCGATTCAAAAACAAGGTCAAACATGCCATCTTCGCCGTAACCGTCGCTCCACAGGGCATCATACGGTACCCCAAATGGATTCACATTTATTATAAAAGCCCAGGCGGCATCGCCGTAGGTGTCAAAAAAGAAGCCGATATTATCGCCGCCCATATGGTCGCGCTGACGCAGAGTTGTACGGATTTCGGACGGGTTGTCATAACATATTGCTGACAGGTAGAAATAATTGTCATCATATGTGATAAAAGCCCGCGTTTCAACCATCGGTTTGATATTGTCGCCCGGCTGGGTTTCATGGAAATGATCGGCCACCGCCGCGCCCTGCCAGCCGGCATCATTTAGAAAACCATCTACTTTTATCTCTCCGGCGGCGCGACTGACCTTCAATTCCGGATGAAAAATCGGCGTGAATTCCGATTGTGCGGTTGCCGATGAAACCGCCAGCAGTACCATCAACGGTAAAAAATTGATAAAAGCTGCTTTTAGCGTACATTTTGATAGAAATGACATTATAAATCCCTCAACCTTGCGGCCTTTCCCGGCCGTCGCTAACTTCCTATTTACATACACAATTCTTTACGCAGAAAAGAGTAATTTGTTGCGAGTGCTATTTTCGGTATTCATACAGTTCCTTATTTAAAATATTTTGCAGGTCAAATGTCCTTTGTGGATGCGACAAATTTACTACAAAAATTTGTACCAAGAGTCTGTTTGGGATTAAAAATTCTCTATAATATGTAGCCTTTCATAGTCTTACAGCAAAATGGGTTCGTTTTCCCGTTTTTTGTTTTTTCGTATTAATTTGATTATTATTGTTATTAGTAAAAAATCCCGTTTGAGCATATT
>CBFCZE010000110.1:0-8908 GCA_965602655.1 uncultured bacterium | reverse complement strand
GTCCGAGACTCGAGGTTCTCATCCCAATCGGCTCCAAAAGAGTATGAGTCAAGAATTCCTCATATCGCTGGCCACCAACTTTTTCTAGGATATATCCTGCTAAAGTAAAACCCACGCTTGAGTAACTGAAACGGGTGCCGGGCTTCCAGCGTACTTTGCGCAAGTGTGCTTTTACTTCGAGTGCCTGCTGAAGGGACAATACTGGGTCTTCCATGTAAAACCAATTCGGGTGCGAATCATCAAAACCGGCAGTGTGTTCAAGCAGATGAACAATCCTTACCGGGTGTGATTTCGCCCAAGGATTGTCGATCTCGATTTCCGGGACTATTTCTCTGACCGGTGTGTTGAGGTCAATCCTGCCTTCATCCAGAATTTTGAGGAAGCCAAGTCCTGTAAAGCTCTTAGTGCATGAACCGATACAGAAATGAGTTTTTTCGGTTACCGGTTCGCCGGTTTCAATATTCGCGAATCCAAAGGTTCCAATCCAAATGATAGAGTCTGCCGACACAATCGCAACGGCAGCACCGGGGGTTGATATCTCATTCATGATACTGTCAAGATCGGATTTGAGATCCTCAATGGTATGAACAGCAGATATTTGCTCTGCGGAGTCTCCATCGTTTAGCGAATGGGCCATAGGGCAGAATAAGAAAATATTAAGAAGTGCCCCTATAATAAAAGATCGCCATACAAACGATGATGATTTCATATCTTTAAACCTCCAGTCTACAAATTAACCCAATGCCCCCAATGGCATTCCTACCGCGTCGGCAATCAGTTCCCATGCTTCTTCACGAATTTGGAACGGCACCAGTTGAACATTCGGATGATTTCTCCACTTTTGGTTAAGACTGCTCCACTCGCGCGGAGAAACAAGTGCGAATGTTTCTGGTACGTTTGCAGAGTTAGATGATTCTAACATTTCAGTCAAGGTTGCATGTATGTTACTCGTTATCTTAATCTCAAGAGGCGGGCATTCTAGAATTTTGCCTGCATCCTCAGCAACGGTTCTCGCTGTCTGCTGCTCTGTCTCAAGCAAGATCAAGACATTACTGGAGTGTTTTACTAACTCGGCAAGCCGTGGAGATACTTCGACAGGCATTGCAACAACTTCTAATCTACCGGATTTACGGAGGGACATGAGTTGAGCAGAGTGGAAGTAAGTTGTCAACATTAATTTGACATGTCTTGGAATGCGATTCTCCCGACCGGCGATATCTCCGACCGTCATAGGCACAACTGATAAACCAAGTCGATCTGCAACCTCTCGGGCATGAGCCTCTGCTTGTGTTAGCGTGCATTCGACAAAGGCACACATCGGCGCTTCCTTATCATGAATCTGTGCCAGCTTAGCCAAATAACGAAAGACCGGCAGCGGAGCCAGTCCTGCTGTTTTCGCGATAGTATCTGAGAATGTCTGGTAAAGATTTTCCAGCTCAACTCGATGGTCTAAGATTCTATGAAGACTCTCCTGGCCGGTCACATAGTACCCAGACCTTGATTTTAAGATCGCAATACCTTGCGATGCGAGTTTCTTATAAGCCCGCTGTATTGCCATCCGATTGATGCCCCACTCTTTTTCAGCATCGCGGATGGATGGCATGCGCATTCCAGCCGGCCACTTACCGCAACCGATCATCATCAAACAGTGATCGTATACGCTATCTTGTTTATTGTTGATCTTATAGTTTATGGAAAGCCTCTCGCCTTCAGATGACAATCTCGTATGCATATCTGAGCTCCTGTTTTTATTTAACATATTGTAATTATATGTAATAATTGTCAAATAAACAAGCACAAAGTGTGCAAAATATTATGACAGATTCGACTAAATTAATTACCAATGAAACATATTTCAGTTGGATTTATAATATGTTGTTATACAATGAGTTATTATGAATTGGAGGTGGGGGGAATCGAAATGCACTGTTTTCGTAACCTTCAGTGGCACATCATAATACGCCACAACTCCTTGATTCCCATAAATTTCCAGTTTTTATTTGGTTTTATTTGGTTGTGTTTGTTTTTACTTGTTTTGACCTCAATTTGGCACAAATATGGCACAAGGAATTGTGATTGGATGTTGCCAGGCAGTTAGAAAAAATTGTTTGCATAACCAAATAGATAATGATTATGAGAAATGTGGATAAATTAAAATAAAACCGACAAAGAGTTTAGTTACATCCCTGAATTTAATATCTATCTGTATGCAAGAATTTCATCGACGACTAAACTGAAAGGTCCTTCCATCTTGTCCGCAATAAGAAATCCCATTTTTCTAATTTCCGATACATCGAGAGGACTCACATTATCAAGTATTCTGCCACGGTATGAGGGTTGAAATGATGAAAAGGGGAAATCAATCTCAATCCAGCTATCAGTTTTGGTTTGAAAAGTATTTTTGAATGCAACTCCTTTATTGTTATCAGTGCTAAGTCTAAACTGATAGACCCGCCCATCCCCCTTCACTTGGATCCTTATACCTTTGTATTCAAGGAGATCAAAGTTTTTTGGTATTGTGCGGATTGACGCAAATCCACCACTGTTTTCCAGAGAAATCGAGCCGGAAAATATAAGCTTGTCGTCATAACCAAGTAAGATTTCCCCTTTTGATATTCCACCCATCACATTGTCATTAACAGATACCCATTCATCGGCCTGCACCTTATTGTGAAAATCATAAATCTTTCTAATCGAATCTGCTTCTATCGACATCTGTTTCTCCTCTGCCAAAACAACTTCAGTAAAACTAAATAGGTTCAATATTAAACCTCCCATAAATAATATTGTCATTATAATCAATCTTGTCAAAATCTATTATAAGTAATATTTAACGGCCCCCGACCTGTGAATCGAGGACCGTATATCTACATTTATTTATTTCTTGCCAATTTCCATTTTGGGAAGAATGACAGCATCAATGACATGAATAACACCATTGGCGCAGATTATATCAGTGGTAATAACCTTGGCATTATCAATCATTACCTGACCATCGTTTACTTTGACCATTACTGACTGCCCATTTAATGTCTGGGCCTTATTGATGCCTTTTACATCCTTAGCCTTAACGGCACCATTAAGAACATGATAAGTAAGAATCGATGATAGTTTTTTCTTATCCTTTAATAAAGCTTCCAGAGTTCCTTCCGGGAGAGCAGCAAATGCTTCATCGGTTGGAGCAAATACGGTAAACGGGCCATCTCCGGAAAGAGCACCGCCAAGATCGGCAGCTTCAACCGCGGCAAGCAGGATCTTAAATGAACCGGCTTTTGTGGCGGTTTCAATAATGGTATTAATGTCTTTCATTGATGTAGTTTTTGAACTATGCTCATGCTGCTTTTCGGTTCCGCAGGCACCACAGTGAGCCTGAGATGATGTGGCCATAAGGCCGAAAATCAATACGAAAGCTAATAAGTACTTCATTTTTAATTCCTATCTTTTTTATTTATTTTTTCATTAATCTTTATATTTAACGATCCGGATTTCTCCGGATCGTATAAATTATTTTCAAATATTTTTAATTTTGCGGAAGCAAAACTTTATCTATGAGGTGGACAATACCATTTTTGGCCATGATATCGGTGGCAATAACATTGGCGTCATTAACCATTACACCATTATCATCGACCATAATACTGACCATATCTCCGTTGAGCATAGTGGCTTCGGTAAGATTAACAACGTCAGCCGCCATCACTTCACCTGATACAACATGATAAAGCAGAATATTGGCTAAAGCTTCGGGATCCTGCAAAAGATCTTCAACGGTTCCTTCCGGAAGAGCGGCAAAGGCTTCATTGGTAGGGGCAAAAACCGTAAACGGTCCGTCAGTATTTAACACTTTGTTAAGACCGGCCGCTTCAATGGCGGCCGCCAGAGTTGACAAACCGGCTTTATTAGCCAAACCATAAATTGGGGGGCCGGTTCTTTTCATTTTCATCGAACTTATCATCTGAGTCGATGAAGCGCTGACACCGCCGGCAGCCACTTTTGCGGTGGAAAAACCGCTGGTTGATTCGGAACTCGGCGGCAAAATTACGGCGTCGATAACATGAATAATACCATTTGAGGTTTCAATATCGGTCGCAATAACGGTGGCATCGTCTATTTTTACCATACCATCATTGGTTACGGTAATAGATACGCTGGCACCATTAAGAGTTTCGGCGCTTGATATATTGACAACCTGCTCCGCTTTGACAGAACCTGAAACAACATGATAAGTCAATATAGAAGCAAGAGTGGTTGGATCAGCCAATAATGATTCAATCGTGCCTTCCGGTAAAGCGGCAAAAGCATCATCGGTTGGGGCAAAAACAGTAAATGGTCCTTCGCTTTTAAGAGCATCAACAAGGCCGGCAGCCTTAACAGCGGCAACCAATGTCGTGAAGTTTCCGGCAGCAACGGCTGTTTCAACAATATCCATTGTCGGTTCGGGATTATTACTATTAATCGGATTATTATCGTCGCTTTCACATCCGGCGACAACAAATATGGCAAACATCGCCATCAAAATTCCAAGGTTTCTTGTTAAGTTTTTCATTTTAAATTTCCTTTTTGTTTTACTTTATAATTTCTTTGTAATTTTCATTTTCATAACTTAATTAATCATTTCTGTCAAAAGGCATCAGGTCAACACGCCAGCACCCATGTGAACCGAAATCCTTGTCGGGATTGATTCCTCGGTCACAGAGCCAGACAAAACCATCCTTGTCCTTATGCGTCTCCATTCCGCGAGCACCGCTGTAACGGATGCCATTGCCGGGTTTCTGATTTTTTTTCTCCATTTTCAGTCTCCTTTGAATTAATTTAATTTTATTTCTTTTCATTTTACTTATCGTGCCGAGGTCATTAACCAACGACGCTGAACAGCTTTCCACTGTAATGCCTGATATAGGGCTGAAAGGCCAACCAGCGCATACACTATTCGTGAGAGCCAGGCACCCGAGCCAAATATTGAGGCGACCAGGTCGAAGTTGGCCAAGCCAACCAGACCCCAGTTTAAACCGCCGACTACCAGCAGTATCGCGACAAGAACATCAAGGTTTTTCATTTCTTTCTCCAATCAATTAAGGTTTTGTTTACTTTTAGATTTTTCATAACCGTATAAGTTACCGATTTGTTCCAATAAATTAATCTTGATCTACTTTCATATTCTTTCGTTATCTCAATATTAGTTTGAAAATGCCCAACGCCGTTGAACAGCTTTCCACTGCAATGCCTGATATAAGGCCGAAAGGCCAACCAGCGCATATACTATCCGTGAGAGCCAGGCACCTGAGCCGAATATCGCGGCTACCAAGTCGAAGTTGGCCAATCCAACTAAGCCCCAGTTTAATCCACCGACTACCAGCAGAACTGCTACTAAAACATCAAGGTTTTTCATTTCTTTCTCCAATCAATTAAGGTTTTGTTACCGTTTTCAAATATCATAACTGCAATTGTTACGCATTTGTTCCCATTTTGTTTGTTTTTTTATTATTTTTTTATACAAAACCCTACAGTAATCACTAAGTCGTTGATTATCTTGATTATAAACAATTATTATTTTGTATGATTTCAAAATAATTATTTGTTTTTTAGGAACAAATATCATATGATATAGTTATATAGTTAGACAACATAGTAACAAGGATAATAAAATATGGAACATGGACATCCAATAAGAGTCGTATCAAAAAGAACCGGAATGTCGCCTCATTTAATTAGAATCTGGGAGCGAAGATATTCGGCGGTAAATCCTAAACGGACCAATACCGGAAGGCGGCTATATACTGAATCAGATATAGAGCGTTTAATTTTGTTACGCCGCGCCATAGCAGAAGGCGAGACGATTAGTCAAATTGCAAAACTTGATGAAAAGCAATTGAGGGAATTGGTTCTGCAGACAGATCCAGAACTGCTTGGCGCAACGAATGACAATAATTTAATTTCAATTGAGCAACATCTTACTCAATCTATACAATTAATGAATAACTTTGATGCCGCCGGATTGGAAACACACTTATTAAGAGCTTCGATCAAAATGGGTCAATCTGAATTTATTGAGAAACTTTTGCATCCATTACTGGAACAAACCGGTGAAATGTGGGAAGATGGTCGGTTTAAAATCGCCCATGAGCATCTTGCCTCGGCCGTAATCAGATCGCTTTTGGGATCAATGTTTCTCCTCGGCTCACCTGATAGATCTGCTCCACTACTATTAAGTACGACTCCACAGGGTCAGCTTCACGAGTTTGGCGCACTGATGGCGCTGGTCACGGCTGCTTCAATCGGATGGAAAACTCTCTACCTTGGCCCAAATCTTCCAGCCGAAGATATCGTGGCAGCGGCAAAGGAACGCGGCGCCAACGGTATCGCCCTCAGTATTGTTTATCCGGTTGATGACCCATATCTATCGACTGAGCTTCGTAAAATGTACAATTTGACCAAGGGAAAGATTCCTTTGATAATCGGAGGGCGTTCGGCTGATTCGTATGGCACTGTTTTAAAGGAAATAGATGCTATCTTAATTTCTGATCTCACAGATTTAAAGAATAAGCTTAAAATTATTGGTAATAAATAATATAGATAACCTTGAGAACTTGAAAAGAGATTAACAAAATGATTATTAGATTTATATTAATTATGTCTTTATGGTCCGGAATTTTCGGGCAAAGTATACCGGTCGGGATTTTAAAAGGTGAAGTAGCAAATATTGTAACCGGTGAAACTCTGCCAGCGGCAACGATAAGTCTGATCGGAACCAAATTAGGAGTTGTTGCTGATAGCGACGGTAGATTCATTATTGAAAAGGTTCCGGCAGGTACATATTCTATCCGAGTCTCCTTGATAGGATACAGTGAGAAAGTTATTTCTGATATTGTTGTCGGACCAGCTCGTCCGGCTGAACTGACCATACAATTAAGCCAAGCCACGGTTCCATTGGGTAAGTCAACAATAGTCACTTCCGCCTTTTTTAACGAGAGCAATGATTCATACACCGGTGCCCAATCATTATCAAATGAAGAGATCAGGCGATTGTCAGGATCTTTTGAAGACGTTGTCAGAACCACCTCCAATCTGCCGGGAGTGGCACAGGTACAGGCTGGCCGGAACGACCTGATTGTGCGTGGCGGTGCTCCAACAGAAAACTTGTATTTAATTGACAACTTCGAAGTCTCCAATATTAATCACTTTGGGACGCAGGGTTCAAGTGGTGGTCCCTTAAGCTATATCAATCTCGATTTTGTCGAAAATATTCAATTTTTAAACGGCGGTTTTGGAGTCAAATATGGCAATCGGCTTTCATCGGCGCTTGATATTAATCTGCGTGAAGGACGCGATGATCGATATGGCGGCAAAGCAACAATTTCCGGATCGCAGTTTGGTCTTGATCTGGAGGGGCCACTCGGCAAAAAGGGGAATCTTATTGTTTCAGGAAGACGAAGTTATCTCGATTTGATCTTTCGTGCTGCCGGTTTTGAATTTGTCCCGGAATATTGGGATTTCTTACTAAAGTCAAATTATCGGATCGATTCTAAAAATCAACTATCTCTTCTTGGAATATTGGCTCTTGATGATATAAAATTCTTTAATGAGGATGCCGAGGATATTTATGAAAATTCCCGGAGATTAAAATCAAAACATATTCAGGGAGTCAGTGGCATTTCATGGCGGCACCTGATTCCAAACGGTTTGTTTACACTTTCGGCCGGTCAAAATTATGTCACTTTTGATTACAGTCAATCTGATACTTTAATGAATCCTTATTTTGTCAGCGATTCGTACGAATACGAAGCGTATCTCAAACTGGAATCTCAATTGTTATTATCAACAACGACTATTTTATCAACCGGGATAGTCAGTAAATATAATAAAGCAAACGGTTATATAAGTCTCGATACGTTCGAAAACAGTTTTGGCGAAACTATCTCAATTGATAATAGATATGATATAAACGCAAATAATAGTTCGGCCTATTTTCAATTATCAAAGGAATTTGGATTACTAAGAACCACCGCCGGAATACGAGTTGACTATTTCGATTTGATCAAAAACAAATGGGCTCTCTCGCCCCGTTTTGGCACCTCGTATCAATTGTCCCCACGTTTTTCGATAAGCGGTAGTATTGGAAAATATAAGCAGGCACCATCGCTGGTCTGGTTGTCATCAAATAATTCAAATCGTAATCTCGAATTTATCGGTGCAGATCAATATATTGTAGGGTTTGAGTTTTTGGCACGAGAGGATACAAGAATTAGAGTTGAAACATATTACAAAAACTATTTTGACCTCCCGGCCAGTCTGCAACAAGATTTTATTGTTATGTCAAATGTCGGAGCTGGCTTTGGTGGAGCAGAAGAAAATTTTTCATCCTTTGGAATTGACTCGCTTGCCAGCATCGGCAAAGGAAGAGCGTATGGTGTCGAGCTGTTTGTCCAGAAAAAACTATCTGAAATTCCATGCTATGGAACTTTAAGTATTAGTTTCAATAAATCCGAATATGCCGGCCTCAACGGTATATATAAACCGGGTAGCTATAGCCAGGATTTTATCGGCGTTTTCAGCGGCGGTTATGTATTTAATCGAGCCTGGGAGTTTTCAACCAGATTTCGTTATGAAACCGGACGACCATTTACTCCCTTTGACGAAAACGGCAATCAAAATTCAGACCTATATAATTCCGAAAGAATCGCAGCGAATCATAGTCTCGATCTGCGACTTGACAAACGCTGGTTTTTTAAAGGTTGGACCTTGATTACATATCTTGATGTCCAGAATGTTTATAATTATAAAGCCAATGAAGTGCCTCGCTATAATGCCCGCAAAGATGAATTCGAGACCGTAAATTCTCTGGGGCTTTTCCCAATTCTGGGAATCAGCGCCGAATTTTGAGAATAGCAATGGTAGATAAAAGAAGAAT
>CBFCZE010000109.1:0-9028 GCA_965602655.1 uncultured bacterium | reverse complement strand
AGTTGCTTATTGCTTTATTGTCGGCTGGACATTGCCTGTTGATTGGCGTTCCCGGGCTGGCCAAAACTCTGCTTATCTCCACGCTGGCCAACATCTTAGAGCTGAAATTCAACCGGATACAGTTTACGCCCGATCTGATGCCCTCAGATATTACCGGAACCGAAATAATCGAGGAAGATCGCTCTACCGGAGGCCGGTCATTCAAATTTGTCAAGGGTCCGGTTTTTGCGAATGCCATATTGGCAGACGAAATCAACCGAACTCCGCCAAAAACGCAGGCCGCATTGCTTCAAGCGATGCAGGAGCATGAGGTTACCGCCGCCGGAGAGACTTATAAGCTCGAGGAACCGTTTTTTGTGCTGGCGACTCAGAATCCGATTGAGCAGGAGGGGACTTATCCGCTTCCGGAGGCCCAGTTGGATCGGTTTATGTTTAATATCTATGTTGATTATCCGTCAGGAACAGAAGAGGAGAATATTGTTAAAGCAACCACTGTCACGTTAAAATACGAATTAAATAAGGTGCTAAACGGCAGTGAGATAGTTGAATTCCAGCAGTTAGTCAGGCGGGTCCCGGTCTCCGATCATCTGATAAATTATGCGGTTAGCCTGGCTCGCGCGACTCGTCCGAATATCGAAAACGCGCCTGATTTTATCAAGAACTGGGTTTCATGGGGCGCCGGACCAAGAGCTTCGCAATATATGATTCTGGCGGCAAAAACCCGTGCCATTCTTGACGGCCGCCCGACACCCGGCCCGGATGATGTCCGTTTTGCGGCTCTGCCGGTTCTGCGGCATCGGATTGTTACTTCATTCAATGCCGAAGCCGACGGTGTCGATACCTCAGTCATTATTAAAAAGCTTTTGGAGACAGTAAAAGCGAAAAGTTAGAATTTTTCGGATATGAATTTTAGGATACTTCACCCGTTTTTGGCCGCAATTTTTCCCATTCTGTTTTTGTTCAGCCAAAATGTTGCCGAGGTGGATGTTTCTGAAACCGTATTTCCTCTGTTGCTCAATCTTCTGATAACTTTGATTCTTCTTCTGATAGTAAATTATTTAATAAAAGATATACTAAAATCTGCCATGATGGTCACAACTTTTATGCTTTTCTTTTTCTCTTACGGCCACTTTCTTAATCTTGCCATATATTTTGATTTTTCAATCAGCGAAAACTATAATCTGGTGGTTTTTCCAATTTTGATTATCGTTTTATCACTAATTTTATTTTTTATCATTAAATCCAAAAAATCCAAAAAATCCAAAAAAAATATTAAAAAATTCAGTTACTTTCTGAGTATTATTTTTGTTTTGCTTATCTCATTTCAAATCATAAATGCCGGATATACCGTTTTACAGGGATCTGATACGATACCGACAAAACCATCTTCAGAATTAGAAATAAACAAGCCGGCTTATCTGCCGGATATTTATTATATCATTCTCGATGGTTTCGGCCGGCAGGATGTGCTTAAAAGCATTTATGATCTTGATAACAGCGATTTTATCGATGAACTGAGAAAACGCGGTTTTTTTGTAGCCGATAGCGGTCATTCTAATTATTGTGCAACTTTGCAATCTTTAATCTCGGCATTTAATCTTGATTATGTTCATCGTCTGGCTAAGTTTGATCCCAATTCATTCGACCGGGCCCCGATGGCACAGATGCTTGCCAATAATCGAGTTTTTGATTTTCTAAAAAAATATGATTATAAGACAGTCTCTTTTGAATCGGGAATGAGATTTACCGAACTGAAGACAGCTGATTATTATTTCTCGCCGGAAATTTCTATTAGTGAATTTCAGAATTTCCTTCTCAATCTTACACCTGTCCCATTTTTTATTGAGAGCGGGAAGAATCAATTTGATTTGCATCGGGATCGGGTTGAATATACGTTCGATAAACTGGGCAGGCTCGATAATATAAAAGGACCCAAAATCGTATTTGCGCCGATTTTATCTCCTCATCCACCTTTTATATTTGACGAAAATGGTGAAGACGTTCAAAGAAACTGGCCTTTCAGTTACGCCGATGGCGATCATTATAATATCCAGGGGGGAACGGATAAAGAATATATAAATGGTTATCGAAAGCAGAATATTTATATATCCAAAAGAGTATTGGAAACGGTTGATAATATTATCGAAAATTCTGATGTGCCCCCAATTATTATTTTTCAGGGGGACCATGGCCCCGGTTCCGGATTATTCTGGGAAAACGGAACAGAAACCAATTTGTACGAACGTGTCTCAATATTAAATGCCTATTATCTGCCGGGAATTGAAAATAATCCATTATTTCATTCGATTACTCCGGTCAACAGCTTTCGCCTTATTCTTAACAGCTATTTTGGTACCAAACTTGAAATGCTTTCGAATTTCAATTATTATACTACCCGAACAAGGCCATATCGCTTTTATGATATTACGGAACAGTTGCAGGAAGATATCAAGAGAAAAAGCAATTAGTTCGTATTCCAGCGAGTTTTGTGGGCGGCAGGTGTTCCCAATTGTCCTTTAAAGATTATTAATCATACATCATATAAAATCTATTGACAAGTCCATCTAAATAGATATATTAAGACAGGCTTCTTATCGGATTTTGGTCATTTTATGTCATTTCGGGAGGAATAAAATGCGGGCAAAATTTATTTTAATTTTGATTTTATTATTATTTGCGGTAAGCTCTGTCTTTGCTGAACGACGCGGGCATGCTCATTTTGAAATTGAAATAGCGAGCGTTGATTCATCTGAGTCCTCCTCCGGTGGTGTTATTCAGGGGACCACTATATCTGTTCCGATTATTGTCAACAAAGCAACATATAAGATCAGCGGCTTTGATTTTGTAATTGCATATAATTGGCAGATTTTTACTCTACTTGATGTCGAATCCGGGTCATATTTGGACCAAAACAATTGGGAAAACTTTGAATATGGACGTTGGTCGTATGGAATTTTTATGGGGGATACCGGCTATGCGATAGTTGGTATTCATGGTTCAATAGACAACAGCAATTCAGAATCTCCGCCTGCTAATATTAAGCCCGGTGATACACTGGCTGTAATGAATTTCCATGTAACCAGTGATTTGACGTGGGAATGCTCATTGCATTTAATAAGGTTTTTATGGAACAGCTGTGAAAACAATAGAATTTATTCCTGGCCGGTTAATAAAACATATTATTCAAGAGATGTTATCAATCCAAACGATTCGGTTATAACAGATAATAAACCATTCCCGTCATTTACAGGTGCTATCGATAATTGTATAAACTCGAAATCCCCCCGAAAGCGGGGCTTTAATAAGCGCGCCATTGATTACAAAAATGGGCGAGTAAAAATTGTTTGTATGGGAATCGATGACAGAGGGGATATTAACCTGAATGGAATTGCCTATGAAGTGGCCGATGCCGTAATTTTTACTAATTATTTCATGATTGGTTTAGATGCTTTCACGATTCATGTTGATGCACAAACCGCCGCAACTGATATTTGCGCCGATGGGATTCCATTAACAGTTGAGGATTTGGTATATCTTATACGGGTTATGGCGGGAGAAATATCGCCACATGATTATAATTTTTATGAACCTTTTTCAGGAATGCTGCAAATTCAGGATAATAATGGTACAATAGAGGTCACCACAAAATTCGAAAAGGAAGCAGGGGCGGTACATCTTTGTTTTTATGCACCGGGCAATATAAAAGATGTAACACTGGGTGAGCAGGCCAATGACATGAACTTAGGATATATTCACAAGGATGATACCCTGAAGATATTGGTTTATAGTTTTTTTGATAGAGTTAGCATTTCGCCTGCAAAAAATCTTTTGCTCAATATTGAGTATACCGGCACCAGACCAACTTTGGAGTATGCCTCTGCGGCTGGTTATTTGGGTGAAAAGATTGACTTACAAATAATAGATAATTCTCCCTTTGCAATCAAAATCGGCAGGCTGGATAATGTGTACATGGGACTTCATTCCTATTTGCCGGTTATAAAAACCGGCGGGAACTCCGAGATGTACAGCTTTGATTTTCTTATCGGCTATGATAATACAGCTATGGCATTAATGGGTGCTTTTGAAAATCCGGATCTGTTTGATATGCCCGGTGAATATGAATGGGAATATTTTACATACCGATTTGTTGATAATTGTGGTGGTTCATGTCCCTCCGGACTTCTTCAGTTTGTCGGAATCGCCAATCAGAAAAGCAATTCGCACTATCCCAAATCTTTTGATATCCCCAATAACACAACTTTATTTACCCTCGATTTTTTCGTGTTGAATGATTATACCTTGGCGGGCGAATTTCTGCCGGTCAGCTTTTTCTGGAAAGATTGTTCCGACAATGCTATAAGGTGCAAGGGGGCATCGGGTAATCCGTTTGGCACAAGAAGTCAGGTGGCTCTTTCGAATCGTGTATTTAACGCAGAGAGCAGATACGATAATATTTATTACGAGATTACTGACAAAAATTGTGGTTTCCCGACATTAAACGGGACCCAGGAAGAGTGCTATGACCGGGTCAATTCAAGCCGACTTGATTATGTCCCATACACAGATTTTTATAACGGCGGAATAAAAATAATTGGATGCGAAATGGATGACAGGGGTGATGTAAATCTCAACGGAATAGCTTATGAAGTTGCCGATGCATGGCTTTTCACCCAATATTTTATATATGGTCTCGAAGCTTTCACTATCCATGTTGAAGGACAAACCGCCGCTACCGATATTAATAACGATGGTGTTTCATTAACTGTTGAAGATTTGGTATTTCTAATTCGTGTTATTGTCGGCGATGTCCTGCCCTATAGCGATAACGTTCCGATTGAACATTTTTCGGGAACATTACAAATAGAAAGTGACGAAAACAGTGTTACAGTTGGCGGGGTATTCGAAAAAGCGATTGGTGCAGTGCATTTATGTTTTTATGCTCCCGATCAAATCGATGGCGTAAAACCGACTGATGCTGCAATGCATATGTCCATAAAATATGCACAAAAAAATGATTCCCTTAAAATATTGATTTATTCATTTGAGCATAATAGTCTTTCAGTCAATTTACATAATTTTGTCAGTATCGAATACACAGGCGATAAACCGGTTCTGGCTTATGCTTCTGTTGGGGGACATAAAAGTGAAAAGGTTCTCCTTTGGTGTTATTATGATCCAACGGACAGCCCTGTTCAATCAACTTTGCCTGAGAAATTTGCCTTGCATCAAAACTGTCCGAACCCGTTTAATCCTGATACTAAGATCAAATTTAATCTCCCACGTTCAAGCAATGTTACTCTGGAGATATTTGATATTACCGGGCGAAAAGTTACGACATTGATAAATAAGAAATTGCCGAGCGGACCGCATTCGGTAATCTGGAACGGCCGTGATGGAGCCGGTAGAGAATTGTCAACCGGGATATATTTGTATCGCCTCAGCACCGGTAAGTATTCCGATACCAAAAAGATGTTGCTGCTGAAGTAAGGGTAGGCCGAAACCCCTGCGGTTTCACCAAATTTCAATTTTACCACCAAATCAGTGTTATTCTATTCCTCACGTATCAATACAATAAAAACTATATGGTAACTCATTATATTTGGGATAGAATATTTGGCTCAAAAAACTTTTATATGCAAAACGAACCCATTTCGCTGTAAATATAACAATCACAAAACGATATAAGGAATTTTTATTGGATTTTTTTATATAATTAAATTATTTTTGTAGTAAAATTGCAGGGGATTAAATATGTCAAATAATAAAAAAGCAGTTATTATCGGCAATTCTGATGGAATCGGGCTGGCATTAACAAAACGACTGCTAAATTCCGGATGGAATGTACTGGGATTATCCCGAAGTCCAAGTTCAGTTAATAATGAAAATTACATTCATACGGTTGTGGATGTAACATCAAGCGAATTCTCAACTTTGCTGTCCGAATCTATCGACGATGATATATCTCTCTGCGTTTATTGTGCCGGGATCGGCGAACAGCTTGATTTTGAAAATCTTAAACAGGAAGAAAAAATATTCCAGGTCAATCTAATCGGCGCCATTAAAACTATCGAAGCGGTATTGCCGGGAATGAAAAAACGGAATAATGGTCATATTATTATCCTGTCGTCTATTGGCGATTTAATCATTTCGCCTGAGGCGCCGAGTTATTATGCCTCAAAAGCAGGGTTGTCATCATATGTCGAAGCAATGGCGCTGGCAATGAAACCTTATAATGTTGCCGTTACCAATATTCGGTTTGGTTTTGTTGATACCAAAATGGCCAAAGGGGATCACTTTCCGTTTATGATGCCGGTCGAAAAAGCGGTCGATTATATTATGCAATGTATAAAAAAACGTCCGATACGTTTTACCCGCCCGAAAAAAATGGCCTTTTTGGCATTGATACATCGATGGTATACACGATTGCGGATGTAACAAAATGAATATGGGCGGTAGACGCCCTTAAATAATTGCAGTATAATATGTCTATCAGGCCAATAAATATAGACAAATTTCTTCAAAATGATGTATAATTAATATCTATGACGACGTCGTATCGAAAATATCTTGACCCGGAAGTGGTCGGCAAGCTGAAAGGGATGGAACTTAAGGCCCGGCTGGTGGTCGAGGGATTTATCGCGGGACTGCATAAGTCGCCGTACCATGGATTCTCGGTCGAATTTGCCGAGCATCGTCAGTATATGCCGGGTGATAACATTCGGGATATCGACTGGAAAGTGTTCGCCAAGTCGGATCGGTATTATATCAAGCAGTATGAAGAGGAAACCAATCTGAAGGCGTATCTTCTGCTTGATTGTTCGGCCTCAATGGGTTACAGCTCCGGCGCAGTGGTCAAACTTGAGTATTCATCGTTGCTGGCGGCATCGCTGTCGTTTTTGATGCTCAAACAGCGTGATGCTGTCGGGCTGGTAACTTTTGACGATAAAATCAGACAGTACATTCCGCCCCGTTCCAAATCGGGGCATCTGCATGTTTTATTAAGTGAGCTGGCCAATCAGAAACCGTCGGATAGGACCGATATTGCATCGGCCCTGCACGAGATGGCCGAACGAATCAGCCGCCGGGGATTGATTATAATATTTTCCGATCTGCTCGATGACCCGGATAAAATTATCTCGGGGCTGAAACATTTCAGGCATAAAAATCATGAGGTGATACTGTTTCATATTCTCGATCCGCGTGAACGCGATTTTGCGTTCCCGGCCGAAGCGATATTTAAGGATCTGGAAACCGGTGAAGAGATAACGACTCTACCGTGGCAGATAAGAAAACATTACGAAAAAGCGACCAAAGATTTTTCCGATAGAATGGCATCGGAGTGCCGCCAGAGCCGGATAGATTATTATCTGATCGATACCTCAAAACCGTTCGATCTCGCCCTCTACGCCTTTTTGGCCAAGCGGGAGAAGTTATATTAATCGATCTACACGCAACTTATTGTCTGTAAATCAGTATATTCATACATTGATACTTAAATATTCTGGACTATGGATCGAGGTAATACTTGAATTATAAAATACAGTTTATCTACGTTGCTCTTTTCATTCTATTCTTAGCCTTACAAATTTCAGCCGGGGTGATTGAAGGTACAGTATATGATTACAACAGCGGTGAAAAAATACCGGTTGTTACTATCAGAGTCGAGGGGACCGGGAAATCAATGGCGGCCAATGAGGACGGTTTTTACCGATTTCGCCTGACACCCGGAAAATACAGATTAAAATTCAGCCATATCGCCCATTATTCGGAAACCGTTGAGATTGAAATTGCGGATAGCTCAATTATCAGCGATGTCAGGCTCCGCCCGTCGATGATTATTCTCAAAGGAATCAAAGCCTACACCCGCGCTTATGATCCGGCGCAGAGAATTATTCTCGAGGCGATAAGGCGAAAAGCTGAGATTTTGAGCAAGATTAAAAGTTACTCAGTGGACGCCTACCTCAAAGTGGTTGTTCGGGATAGAAGTAAAGATACCAACGATATTTATCTGATTGTTGAATCGCAAATAGAATCGCACTGGGAGCAACCAAATAAGTATAAGGAAATCCTTCTGGCACGGAAGCTGTCGGCAAATCTTGCCGGACAGGAGATCATTTTGGGTACCGGTCAATTGATGAATTTTAATCAGAATCGTATCGATTTTGGAGATTTTAAGGTGGTCTCACCAACGGCCAAGGACGCTCTCGATTATTACAATTATTATCTTTTGGATACTTTATTAATTGACAGTAAGCCGGTTTTTCATCTTGAGATTGAACCAAAAAGCAACACCAAGCCGCTTTTTGTCGGAACAATTGATATCGCCGATTCATCTTTTGAGGTGGTGGGAGTAGATCTTGGTTTCAATAAAGCATTTGACATGCCATTCCTCGACAGCCTTAGATACAGCCAGATTTGTGCCGAATTTGAGAATGAATTCTGGATGCCGGTAGAGGTTCGTTTGACCGGTAATGTCAAAATCCCGTTTCCGGGCTTGCCGTCAATGTCTTTTGCATATGTTGCGGCACCTCATGATTATAAATTCAATATTCTGCATGAAAAGGAAAGATTTAGCGAATTTGTTTGGGAGGTTGACGAAAATGTTGATAATGTTGATTCAACAGGTTGGAACATCGGACAGGTAATCCCCCTGACCGACGAGGAACGGCTAGGATATAAACGGATTGATTCGCTGGCCAACGTTCCCAAGCCGTTGTGGAAAAAGGCCTTAATGATTCCGCTGGGTGCTCTGGCGGTTGCTGCTTTTTCTGAAAATATTTTTCATTTCAATCGGGTCGAGGGAGCCTATCTGGGCGGTTTTATCTGGAAAAGAAATGCTATTTCCGGGCTGGATTTATATCTTAGATCAGGTTGGGCCTTTAAAGGCGAACTCTGGCAACATCATTATGCTCTGACTTATTATTTCAATAATAAATATCGCCCGAAAATTCGTTTTGCATATCATAACGAAGTGACTCGCCGTCAGTCGATTATGTCAAACCAAAGTGATAATGTGACGCTTATGTCT
>CBFCZE010000108.1:0-9083 GCA_965602655.1 uncultured bacterium | reverse complement strand
GTCTGAGTTTCGGGATAGAGATAAATATACGGTGCCCGGTCCATTGTCGGTTCATAAAATAATACACTCATATAATCGGTAACGGGGTTATTTATCTGTTGGATATAAAGCGTTGGTGTTAAAGAAAAACCATTGGTCAAAATATATGTTCCCAGCGGAAGATTACCGACACCGTAGCGCCCCTGTTCATCGGTCATAGTCATAAGCGAGATATTCGGACCGGTTAAAACAACCGTGTCGATAGAATAATACTCGTCCCTTTCATACGCCGGGACATAAAACAGGACACCGGTAATCGAATTTTCCAATTCGGCGACAGCATCAAGATCAACCGTTATCGTTTCACCTTTCGAGCAGTAATACAGTTCGGTGTAGAATCCATCCGCTTCGGCATAGATAAAATATTTAGGCGGATCGGTGTATGGGTCGGCCTCCTCGATGTCGATGGTAATATCGCCCTCGGTGGCCATCTCTATGGTATCGAGAATAATTCTTACAACCGGAGACATGCTTTTTGATGGAGATAGTTTTGTATCGCATATAAAAACATCGTAAATATCTGAATAGACATAAAGAGTTATATCAGTTGCGACACTGTCTATAGGATCCGGAAAATCATACCGAGGGTCCGGACCGGTTGAGTTACTGCATGAAAGTGCTAAATAGACTGTCGCACCCAGCAGACTGATTAGTGTCAAGATTTTTAGATTTTTCATATTCCCTCGCTTTATTTATTTCCATTTGCCTTGCCTAATTATACAGACGTTTGGGGAGGAAGACTATAAAAACTTTTTTTAAAAAAATTTGTTTACAAATCTATATATTTGGCTATATTGCCAAATAGGAAAATTATAAGAAGGCGAAAATGAACGCAAAAGAAAAAGCCGGATATGAAGTCAGGGCCAAAATTATCAAAGCAATGGCGCATCCGACCAGATTATATATCGTCGATCGTCTGGCCGAAAGTGATCTTTGTGTCAATGATCTGACCGAAAAAATCGGCGCCGATATGTCAACGGTCTCCAAACATCTGGCCATTCTTAAATCTGTCGGGATAGTGCAAGATGAGAAAAGAGGGACACAGGTTTATTATCGACTGAAGATGCCGTGCGTCTTAAACTTTTTTGGCTGTGTTGAAGCGGTCATAAAATCCACCGCCAGGGAACAATTGAAGCTGATAAGATAATTTTATGGACTGGAAACGAGAATGGAAATCGCTGGCGGCAATAGCCGCGGTCTTTTTGATATTTTTCTACCTGCCGCTTGGTAATATCCGCTTCACCGGCGCCTTGATGGAAGCTTTTTATCTGGCGAAATGGTACGCCCGCGAGCATGTCCTGTTATGTTTAATTCCGGCCTTTTTTATCGCCGGGGCTATTGCCGTCTTTGTCAGTCAAGGTTCGGTGATGAAATATCTTGGAGCCAGGGCCAACAAAATATTGTCTTACGGGGTTGCCTCGGTTTCCGGTTCCATTCTGGCGGTTTGCTCATGCACCGTTTTGCCTTTGTTTGCCGGGATATATCGTATGGGGGCCGGGTTGGGTCCGGCGACGGCTTTTTTATACAGCGGTCCGGCAATCAATGTCCTGGCTATTATTCTGACGGCGCGGGTGCTCGGTTTGGAACTGGGTATTGCTCGAGCGATAGGGGCAGTATTGTTTAGCATTATAATCGGGCTTTTGATGCATTTTATCTTTAGAAATGATGAAATCGAAAAAAACAAAACTGAGATGGTCATGCCTGACGAAGAGGTCAGTCGTCCGCTCTGGCAGAATAGTTTGTACTTTGCGGCACTGGTGGCTATACTTGTTTTCGCCAACTGGGGCAGGCCGGATGAGACGGTTGGATTCTGGTCCATAATCTATTCTCTTAAATGGGTCATAACCGGAATTGTTTCAGCGCTGCTCGGTTTAATGTTGATTTTCTGGATAAATATCAAATGGTGGAAAGTTACGATGGCCGGTTTGGTTACCCTTTTACTGGCCCTGCTTTTTCCACAGGAGCCGCTGATTATTTTTTCCGTGGGAATACTTGGGCTTTCGATTATTACCGTTACTAACAAAGGCGAAGCGGGCGATTGGTTTGAGCAGTCGTGGGGTTTTGCCAAACAGATTATGCCGTTATTACTGTATGGAGTACTTATTGCCGGATTGCTTTTGGGTCGCCCCGATCATGAAGGATTGATTCCCTCTTCATGGGTAGCCGAGGCGGTCGGCGGCAATTCTGTGATCGCCAATCTGTTTGCCTCGGTGGCCGGAGCGTTTATGTATTTTGCCACCTTAACAGAGATACCTATCTTGCAGGGTTTAATCGGCAGCGGTATGGGCAAAGGTCCAGCCCTGGCGTTGTTGCTGGCCGGTCCGGCGCTGTCGCTTCCAAATATGCTGGTGATACGGTCGGTTATGGGCACAAAAAAGACAGTTGTTTTTGTGGTCCTGGTAATAGCTATGGCTACTGTTTCTGGATTAATTTATGGAATTCTGTTTGCATAAGGAGAGGTAAATGAAAGAAATAAAAATTCTCGGACCCGGATGTCCCAAGTGTGAAAAGTTATTGGAACTGACCAAACGGGCGGTTGACGAATTGGATAAGGATTATCCGGTCGAAAAAGTCAGCGATATTGCGGAGATAATTAAGTACGGTGTGGCCATAACGCCGGCTCTGGTCGTTGACGATGAAGTAAAAGTGATGGGTAAGGTACCATCGCTTGATGAAATAAAAAAACTAATTGAATAAAACATATTGGGAGACTGTCCTATGAAATCATTTAGACTATGTCTTTTTCTGGTAATGTCGATATTGTTGCTACTGGCAGTTGCAGTATCCGATGACAAACCAATGACAAAGGCAACAGCGGAAACCAAAGTAATTGTGAAAGATTCAACCGATGTTATTAAGAACGCTACAGTTTCATCTGAGCAAGAAAATCAAGATAAAATAATTGCTTATTATTTTCACGGAACCCGCCGCTGTGTTACTTGCAAAAAAATTGAGGCATATTCGCAGGAGGCGATAGAGTCCACATTTAAAAAAGAGCTCGAAAGCGGCCGACTTGAGTTTAGTGCGGTAAACTTCGACGAAGAAGAAAATAAGCATTTTATCAAAGACTATGAGTTATATACCAAATCTCTTGTGATATGCGATTACAACAAAGGCAAACAGGTCAGGTGGAAAAATCTTGAAAAAGTCTGGCAGCATGTGAGAAATAAGGAAGATTTTTTCAAATATGTCCAGGATGAAATAAGCGCTTACATTAATGAAGGTACCGCTGAATGAACGAATCGTTTCTTTTTGCTGTCGCAACCGCAACCTGGCTGGGAATATTGACATCGATCTCCCCCTGTCCGCTGGCGACCAATATTGCGGCGATATCATTTATTGGTAAAAATGTAAACGATGCCCGGATGGTTTTTTTATCAGGACTGTTTTATATGATCGGCCGCATGCTGGTTTATCTGGTTGTCTCTGTTTTGATTGTAACATCGCTTTTGGCGGTAACCGATATTTCATTTTTTCTGCAGGAAGATATTAATAAAATACTGGGGCCGGTTCTTATTATTGCCGGCATTTTTCTTCTTGGGTTTGTTAAATTTAGTTTGCCCGGTATTGGGTTGAATTCAAAGATGCAGGATCGTGCTTCACGGTATGGTATTTGGGGGGCGATGATGTTAGGCGTCATATTTGCGCTGTCATTCTGCCCGATATCAGCGGCGCTCTTTTTTGGAAGTCTGATTCCGCTGGCAATAAAGCAGAACTCCAATGTTTTGATTCCATCACTTTTTGGTATCGGGACAGCTTTACCGGTGATACTGTTTTCATTTCTGATTGCTTTTGGAGCCAAATCGATTGGCCGTACGTTTGATAAGTTGACACTTTTTGAAAAGTGGGCCCGAAGAGTAACCGGAGCAATATTTATCATAATAGGTATTTATTATACGCTTATTTATTTGCTCGGTATTAATATCTAAACAAGATTATGGAAACTAAAGCCTGCATAACCAAAGAGCCAAAGGGACTGGGATTTTTTGAAAGGTATCTGACCGTCTGGGTTTTACTCTGTATTGCCGGAGGAATTCTATTAGGCAAAATTGCGCCGGATCTGGCAACATCGCTTGACAAAATGGCTATCTATGTCGGTGAAGCTCCGGTGGTATCGATTCCGATTGCTGTTTGTTTGTTTTTTATGATGTATCCGATCATGGTCAAAATCGATTTTACCGAAATTATCCGGGCGGGGAAAAACGCTAAACCGGTCGGGTTGACATTGGTAATCAACTGGCTGATAAAGCCGTTTACGATGTATGTCATTTCATTGTTTTTCCTCGGCTGGCTTTTCCTGGAGTTTATCGGGCCGGAGGCGGTTGATTATGTTAAAATACCGCTGGGGCTTGATCTTCCGGTCGGCGCTGAACATGGAGCCGGTATTGTAACTATGGTTGATGGTATAAAGATGCTTGAAGTCCCACTCTGGCGCAGTTATCTGGCCGGATGCATTTTGCTTGGTATAGCGCCATGCACCGCGATGGTTCTGGTTTGGGGATTTCTGGCAAAGGGCAACGACGGTCATACGTTGATTATGGTGGCGATTAATTCGCTGGCAATGTTATTTCTTTATGGTCCGCTGGGCGGATTTTTGCTTGGCGTTGGTCAACTGCCGATTCCCTGGCAGGCGCTTTTTTTGTCAATCGGTATCTATGTCGCCCTGCCGCTGGGCACCGGATATATATCACGGCGTTTGATTATTCATATCAAAGGTGTCGAATGGTTTAATACTAAGTTTCTTCATCTGCTGACGCCGATTACAATCACTGCTTTATTAATAACCTTGGTATTGCTGTTTTCATTTAAGGGTGATGTTATTCTTTCCAATCCACTGACTATTTTATGGATTGCGGTTCCGCTATTTATCCAGACGGTTTTGATATTCTGGCTCGGTTATGGACTGGCCAAACTAATGAAATTGCAGTATGCCGATGCGGCTCCATCGGCGATGATTGGCGCCTCGAATCATTTTGAGGTCGCCATTGCTACTTCGGTGATGCTGTTTGGTTTATCATCGGGGGCGGCGTTGGCAACGGTGGTAGGGGTGCTGATTGAAGTCCCGGTAATGCTGATGCTGGTTAAAATCTGCCTGAAAACCCCTGAATGGTTTGCCGAAGGTAAGATTTAATATTATCAAGTTTTATTCGGAAGGAGGGCAAATGAAGTCAAGGCAAATAATATTACAGGATATAATTCCTATTGATACAATAAGCGGGGCTATTTCCAAACCAACCAACATCCTTTTAGAAAATGGTTTTATTAAGAAAATCGGCGGTATAGAGATAGATACTCATAATGACATATTTCAGATTAACTGTAAAAACAGGTATCTCTTACCGGGATTATTTGATTGTCATACACACCTGTCTGCTTTAATGGGCCGGGAAAACAAAATAAAATCGGAAATTCTAAAAGATGCGGAAATAGAAAATCTCGCGGATAATTCTGAACTTGCCGAAATCATTTTGAATAATTTTACCGCAAGGGGAATTACTCAAGTACGAGATTGCGGCGGGCCGCTTAACATACTAAAAAAATTAAGAGATAAAATATCAAATGGTACTATCGTAGGTCCTGATTTATTTTATGCCGGACCGATGTTAGAGAAAAGCCCGTTAACAGCCGCAGGGATGAACAACAAATGGCCGGGATGGACGGTGGCAATTGATAGCAAAAATGACGTAAAAAATGTTATTAATGAATTGTTGACCAATGGGGCAAGCTTTGTTAAGATATTTGGAAAGTCTGATACAAAGGTTTTGAAATATCTACTCCAGGAGGCAAAGAATCACAATTTGCCGGTAACCATTGATCCGGGCATAACATTTTTTCATGATATTCCGATTGATGTCGGAATCGATTTAGGTATTAACTGCTTTGAACATAGCAAATCATTCTGGCAGGCGATCCTAAAAGATGAGATAAAAACTGAATACTTAAATTTGCTGAAAGCCGATCCCGAGGATAAGCAGAATTTTATTTCCAGAATATGGTCGATGGGTGAAGAATCAATATCATTGGAAAAATTAGATTACATAATAGAAAAAATAATTGAAAACAATGCCTATGTATGTCCGACTTTGCAAATTACGAAATTTTACGCAGAAAAACCGGGAGTATTTAATGATAAAGAACCTGAAAAATATGGACCAATATTTAAAAGGTTGTATGAAATCGGTTGTCTGATATCGACAGAGATAATTAAGTCAAATGTTAGGATTATGGTGGGTCAGGACGGATATATACCTCGATTTACCTATGAGGAGATGAAATTATTAAAAAATAATGGATTGACTGAAATAGAAATAATCAGGGGTGCCACGATTTATCCTTCGGAGTGGCTAAATGTTGAAGATAGATATGGCTCAATTGAAATTGGTAAAATTGCAAATCTTATAATCCTGAATAAAAATCCGCTCGAAAATATAGAGAATATGGAATCGGTTCACATGGTCCTTAAACAAGGTAATATTGTTTATCAAGGCCAATGAAACACCGCTTCGAACAGTTTAAACTTGACAAATTTTGAAACAAAGTTATACTAAAGACGTAGTTAGTACAGAATTTTAATTATTTAAGGAGGTATGATTAATGGTAGTTGTGGAAAAAGATTGGAATCAAGTATCATGCCTCAGGCTCAGTTATTGATTAGCTCTTCTCTTTAGAGTTTTTCATTTCCAAAAATAGAGTCTGCCGGCATCGGGCGGCTATAATTACACTTAATCCAAATTAAATCCGCAGGTATGATGCATATTTTATATTATTTGGATTGTATATTAAACTGTTTTTAAATTATGTAAGGAAAAAGCGATGCAATTATTTGACTTAGGCTGGAACGATTATTTCGATCAGCAACTTGAAAAATATAAAATAAATAATGAAATTCTAAAAAGGCGGAATGCTCTCCCGGCGAGAGTATCCTGCGAGCATAGAAATATGTATCATGTAATTAGCGAAAACGGAGATTTGACCGCTGAGGTTTCCGGACGATTTCGCCATGAGACCTTATCGAGGGCCGATTTTCCGGTTGTCGGAGATTGGGTGGTGATAACTTCTCAAGAAAATCAGCAAAGCTCGACTATCCATGCAATTTTGCCTCGCCAGAGTTTCTTTTCCCGCAAAGCGATTCTTGGCGGAGGACCAAAATATGGAATGGGAAAAACCGAGGAACAGGTGCTGGTGGCCAATATAAATTCGGTTTTTCTGGTCAGCGGATTGGATAACGACTTCAATTTACGGCGTATTGAACGATATCTTACAATTGCCTGGGATAGCGGCGCCACACCGGTAATCGTGCTCAACAAGGCTGATTTATCGGAAAATATCGAAGAGCAGGTCGAAAAGGTTGAAGAGATTGCGCTCGATGTTCCTATTTATCCGGTTAGTGCCAAAAATAATGAGGGCATCGATTCGCTTTTACAGCATATTCAAAAAGGCCGGACGGTATCATTTCTTGGTTCCTCCGGTGTCGGTAAATCGAGCATTATTAATTGTCTGCTTGGCGAGGATTTGATAAAAGTCGGTGGCCTGCGAATATCGGACGGCCGGGGAAAACATACCACGACCTATCGTGAGCTATTGATATTACCAAACGGCGGCATTGTGATTGATACACCGGGATTGCGCGAACTTCAGAGTTGGACAGATAAAGAAGGTTTGGAAAAAACATTCGGAGATATAGAGGAATTGGCTACGAAGTGTAAATTCAAAGATTGTTCTCATGAAACCGAACCGGGATGTGCTATTCAAAATGCACTTGAAGATGGTACTTTGGATAAGAAACGATACCAAGGTTATATTAGATTACAAAAGGAGTTAACTCATCTCAAACTTCGCCAGGACCAGAAGGAGGCCCGACGGATTAATCGCGAGTGGGACAAAAAGGTCCGACGGTATCACAAGGATATGAAAAAACTGAGAAAAAAGGGATTAGCGTGAGTTTAATAAATAAAAAGCAACGGCTTGATATAAAGATTCGGGATTTTGAGCAAAACGATTATTCTGATGTTTCAAAGATATATAATTCAATTTATCCGGAAAGACCGATTACGGCTGAAGAGTACATGGAGTTCGATCGTAATCGAAATAAAAAATGTAAGCATCGCCGATGGATGGCATCGATAGATGATCAAATCGTCGGCTCCGGTTTGTACACTCAGGAAATTTGGCAGTATCATCCTGAAAAATTTCATATGTGGATTATGGTAAAACCGGAATATCAAAATATGGGGATTGGTTCAAAACTGTTTGAACAGATTTTTGAAGTGCTTGAGGAGTTTGATCCTATCTCGGTAAATACTGAGGCCAGAGATGATATGAAACATACGGCACGATTCCTTAAAGCAAAAGGGTTTAATGGTTTTCAGCGATATGCCGAACCTCATCTAAAGGTTGATTCATTTGATTTTGATCCATATAAACCTCTGATGGAGAAACTTAAATCAGACGGGATTATAATCAAAACGATGCGGGAGTTGGAAAATGATCCGGATCGAAACCATAAAATCTATGAGATGGATCAGGAGATTGCCCAGGATATGCCTGATGAGGAAGGATTTACTCGGGTTGATTATGAGACTTTCGTAAAAGAAAGTATTGAAGCATCATATATGTTACCGGATGCATATTTTGTCGCTCTAGACGGTGATAACTATATTGGCGTGTCTATGTTATTGAAGTTTAAGGCTGATAAGGACCTATATACCGGTTTAACCGGTGTTCGGCGCCCATATCGCCGTCGCGGTATTGCCACCTGCCTGAAGGTAAAGGCAATTGAATATGCGAAAAAGAACAATTTTGCCAAAATCGGAACCGACAACCAGTCTACCAATAAGCCGATGCGCGATCTAAATGATAAACTTGGTTTTAAGAAAATATATGATTGGATATGTTATAAAAAGGTTTTGAGAAATCATGGAAAAAAGCGGTAGAATACTTGAAAAGAGTTTCTTTTTAAAATATTTTATATTTTTCCTAAACATCTTAATACCGAATTCGTCTAATTAAATGCATTATTTATGGAAAGGAGACAATATGTTAAC
>CBFCZE010000107.1:0-9695 GCA_965602655.1 uncultured bacterium | reverse complement strand
CCCATCTCATTGGCGATAATATTCGCCAGGGTGGTTTTGCCAAGTCCGGGCGGACCGTAAAAAAGAACGTGCTCGCAAGATTCTTTTCTTTTCTTGGCGGCGGTGATTAATACTTTTAATTTTTCCTTGAGTTTGGTCTGCCCGATATAATTATCGAGTTCCTTCGGGCGCAGTGACAGAATAAAAGATTCCTCTTCGGGTGAGGTTATCTCACCGGATATGATTCTTTCCCGGCTCATTATTTACCTGTCTCCTGACTGAAGATGGCCGATATCAGGGCATCGGAGGTTTTAATTTTCGGATTGGCCGCAAGCGCCTTTTGCACCATCTCCTCAGCCAGAGCTTTTGAGTACTGAAGCTGAAGCAGAACATCGATAGCCTCGGTGAACAGGTCGGCCTCTTCCTTGCCGACCGACGTTAACGGATGCTCGCCTTTCGACAGCGCAAAGCGGGCCATTTTGCCGCACAACTCGGCGATAACTTTATCGGCCAATCGTCCGCCAATACCGGGCAGGCGTGATAAGGTCGCAGAATTTTTAGTTTCTATCGCCGTGGCTATCTCACGAATCGGTAAAGTTAATGATTTGAGCGCTTTTTTTATACCTAATCCCGGCACAGTGGTGAACACCTGAAAAAACTCTTTGTCAATTTGCTCGGTAAAACCAACCAATCTTGGATAGTGGTACGATTTCCGGTCACCGGCCTCGATAAAATCCAATGTATATAATGTTATCTCAGAGCCGTTGGAGGCGGCATTTTTTAACTGCGAATAAAGTCCCGAAGGAATCATCAGTTCGTAGTACAATCCGTTGAGAAACAGTGTTACCGAGCTTTCGGTCAATCTTTTGACCTGTCCTGTAATCTGAGATATCATCTTATCAGCTATTACCCTTCAATAATGTATTATGGTGGCAAACCGCCGCCGCCAGGGCATCGGCGGTATCGGGTGAAAACAGTTCGTCTTTTAGATTAAGTGTCGATTTAATCATTTTTCTCATCTGGCTTTTGGTGGCGCGCCCGTTGCCGGTCAGCGATTTTTTAATCCTCGTGGAGGCATACGAAACAATCGGAATCTTACTCTGTGAGGCCTGCAAGAAAACCATCCCGCGGGCATGACCCATAATAATCGCCGTTTTCGGGTGAGCGTAATGTGAATACAACTCCTCGATCGCTATATAATCCGGTTTATACTGTTTAATAACTTTGCCGACCTCGGAAAAAATCTCGTCTAACTTACTTTCAAAATTGTCCTTTACATTCGTTTTGATTATTCCGGCTTCCAGAACACCGATTTTTACACCGTCCGATTTAAGAATCCCATAACCGGTAATCAAAAGACCGGGGTCAATACCAATAATAATCATCGAATCTGTTTGTCTCAAAAAAGTGCCGGCCGATTAACCCAACAATTTTTCCATAATTGAATCATCGATGTCAAAATTACCAAATACCTTCTGGACATCGTCATGATCCTCGAGCGCCTCATACAGTTTGAGCATCGTCACCGCCTGCTTCTCATTGAGCTTAACCGTATTCTGCGGAATCATCGTGGTCTCAGCCGAAGCAATCGGAATCGATTTGGCCTCGATAGCCGATCTGACCTGCTCCAAATCAGTGGGGGCAGTAATGACCTCAAAAACATCGCCCTGTTCTGACATATCAGAAGCCCCGGCATCGATTACGACCTCCATCAAAGTGTCCTCATCGCAGACCGATGTTTCAACCGTAATAACGCCAGTGTTATCAAACATCCAGGCCACACAACCTTTCTCGCCCAGATTACCGCCGTATTTGGAAAAGATATGCCGGATCTCGGCCACGGTTCGATTCTTGTTGTCAGTCAGAACCTTCAGGAAAACGGCGACCCCATTAACGCCATATCCTTCATAGGTGGTATCGATATAAGTAACGCCGGGAAGTTCGCCGGTACCTTTTTTGATGGCCCGCGTGATATTATCCTGAGGCATATTGGCCGCTTTGGCCGTCGCAATAGCTGTTCTCAGACGCGGGTTGGCATCAGGATCACCACCGCCATCACGGGCTATGACGGTCAATTCCTTTATCAGTTTGGTAAACATCCGCCCGCGTTCGGCATCGGCTTTACCCTTTTTTCGCTTTATCGTAGCCCATTTCGAATGGCCGGACATACTATTCCTCCAAAATCTTTATGATTATAACTCAATAAATTATTTTAACTATTTTAGCCGCGTATCGCAAGCTATTAATGTTAAATGTGAAACCAGGATTTAAATGTGGCGAAAAAAAATAATGTCTACGATTCGACAGAAATATCTTTGAGATGTTTTTGAAATTCTTCGCTGAGGACAATAATTGTTACACGCCGATTTCCTGGGTCCTCGGGATTATCCAAAACCTTAAGTTTGTTATCGGCATACCCGCGGACAGTAACAATTTGCCCCGGGCGTATGCCGGAAAGCTCCAGAAGTCTTCGAGCGCTGTTGGCGCGATCAGCCGACAGTTCCCAGTTAGTATAATTTTCCCTGCCTCTGATTGGAGTACTATCTGTATGTCCCTCAACAACAATATTTTGAGGCAACTTGGCCAGCTCAACTGCAATCGCGGCGAGAATAAGACTGGCCATAGGTTTTAAATGAGAACTTCCCTTATCGAAAAATATGGCTGAATCCGAGGCTGTTGTGGCATCGATTAACTGGATCATGAGCCCTTCTGAGGTTACTTCAAATTCGATATAGTTTTTCATTTCGCCGATATCAGGCATTTCTTCAATAGCTTTTTTAAGATTCATACCGACGTTTGACAAAACCTTTTTTTGCCGGCGCAATTTTTCTTTTAAATCATCTTTGTCATACTTAAACATTTTTATAGTCGACGAGCCGCCCTGCATAATATCAGAGCCGCCTCTTTTTAGTTTTTCCATAAAACCTGATGGGTCCTGAAAATAACCGGACACTGCTTCCCTGACAACAACTGATTGATTAACCAACCACATTACAAGAAAAAAGGCCATCATCGCCGTTACAAAATCGGCATAAGCGACTTTCCAGGCACCGCCATGATGACCACCATGACCACTCTTTTTCTTGACAACAATTATCGGTTGGGATTTGGATTCTTCATCGGCCATTATAATTACTCTAATTATTATGTGCCGCTTTTTGCGGCATGGCAAGCCTCTTCAACTTCTATAAAACTGGGCCGAACATCTCCGGGAATGGCCCTTCTGGCAAACTCAACGGCGATTGACGCGGCAAAACCCTTATGAAATGCAAGCAGACCCTGCTTAAGACAGACATAATATTTGGACTCAACGTCGTTAATTTCCTGTAAATTAAAGGAAAGCGGTTGAACCAGTCCATAAGAAAGTAAAATTCCAAGAAATGTTCCAACCAGAGCGGCACCCACCTTATGACCAATCTCTTCAGGCGGTCCGCCGATAGCACCCATCGTGATAACCACACCAAGCACCGCTGCGACAATTCCCAATCCGGGTAGAGCATCACCTATTCTGCCCAACGTTGTCACCGGTTTGGCATTTTCTTCATGATGGGTTTCCAGATCAAGATCGAGCATTGAATCTAAATCATGTTCCGGGACACCGCCCATAATAATCAACCGCATCGTATCGGCGAGAAAATCGAGGGCATGATGATTTTTTATAAAAAAGGGATACTTTGAGATAACTGAACTTTCTTCGGGGCTTTCAATATGTGTTTCCAATCCAACCAAACCATCTTTTCTGGCCACATTAAAAAGCTCATACATCATAACCAAAAGTTCGGTATAGATATTTTTGCTCGGGCCGGAACCCAGAATCTTTATGAGTTGAGAAATTATGCTTTTCAACACCTTTATAGGTGCGGCTACTAACAGTGAGCCCAAACCAGCGCCGCCGATAATCAAAAATTCGGCCGGCTGATTGAGAACGGCCAGATGTCCATGTTCCATCAAATAGCCGCCTATGACGGATCCGAAAACAACAACTATGCCTATAATTGCAATCATATCGCTCTATATTAAAAATAATTCCTATTCTTTCTGATTATCGACATTTTGGACAGAATCTATACATCCAAAATTCTTTTGATAACCGATTAGTTAATAAGGTCTTAGGTTATAAGGTATTTTGATGTGAGCCGACTTGCGAAGGAATAGCAATTTTGAATATTGTACCAAATAATATTTTGAACTGGGCAATTGGCGGTTTTATAATAAAGGTGTCGGGACCTGTGTTTATATTGATTCGTTAAAGTCTGAAATTGCAGGTTTCACCGGCGAGTCTAATCAGATGGCATTGGACTTCAGTTGCAACACGGAGAATTATATATCGATTCGGATTTAAGAGCCGTATTGGGACAAAAATAAGTACTCTTACATTCAATTAATTATAAGGAATTGCGGTGGCATGAAACAGTGCCAGGCCGGCCTTTCGATCGGAGTGAAACGAAGCTATCTTGAAACCCGATAAGTTATAATCGTTGCAATAATTTAAAATTACGGAATCGCAGGTTAAATCTCTTCTTAGAATATGACATCAAGCCTCAAAAAGGCCTGCCTGTCTGCCCGGTCTCGATACACCGCAGATCGATTGTAATCCAACAGCGGCTTGATAAATATGTATCAATCCTCGAAAATTATTTCAATCGAGCCAAGACCAACCGACACCTCCAGATCAAGCCCATATTCGGAACGGCGAAAATCCTTTGTTTCGTAGTAGTCGTCGCTTTCAAGATAACGTTCATCGGCATGCCGAAAATCGACCGATGAAAGAAAACTGTCATCGGTTTCAATTCTAACCGGCAAATCGGATGGAATCCTGATTTTGGCGCCTCCCAAACCGATGGAGATTTTGGCGCGTGATATCCCTTTGTACTCACCGGAGAAATCGATATCAAAATCGCCGGCTCCGCCGTCAAATGAAAGCCTCTCAAAATTGGCATTCCCCAGTTTTTTAACTTTTAATTCGACCGCACCGGCATCGATTTTAATTTCCTCGGCCTGCCCTGGATTCGGTCTACTGAAAAGTATATCGGCATCAGCGGCGCCAACGTTAAAATCAAGAAACTCCAGAGGTAAACCGCCCAGATCTATCTCGGCTTCGCAGGCGCCAATATTTATATCAAGTTCGGTCGGATATTTGTCAGATAATTCTATATCCCAACAGTTGTCTTCGGTATCGATATTGAATCTTTTTCTTGTCTCTGATTCGAACTCAACAATCCCGGAATTACCCCGTTCGGTGTACCGTCCGAACACCTCAACTTTTCTATCATCATATTCAACATAAGCCTTGGCCGCTTCGTCAATATTTTCAACATGAAGGTTAAACTCTCCGGCGCCAAGCTCAATATTAACCTCAAGATTTTCTATATCACCGGCCGGGAAAGAAAATTTCTCGGTTTCGTGCCTTCCTGCCATTAAAGCAGTTGCAGACAAAATAAGAAAAACCGATACTAAAATGACTGACTTCTTAAGCATAATATCCTCTCCTATTTTATATATAATTCTATTCTCAATCTTTCTCAGGATTAAGCGGCGGCGGTGTCGGTGGTGGTGTCGGCGGCCTGGGTGTCGGGCGAATATTAACCTGAACTTTTATATCTTCCCGGCTTGTTTTTTTATACTCTCTGGTTCCAAATCTGGTTAAGACAACTGCACCGATACCGGCTGAGACAACAACCGACCAGATTATAATGGCTATCACCATAAATAGTACAGAAAATCCTTCGGCAACACCCGATGATGATATCATAAACAAAGACATCGCAATCCATGGCAAATACAGAATTATTAAACCGGGCAGTATCTGTTTTATAAGAGTGCCGTTTTTCATTCCCAGATACTGACCGGATAATTTCCCGCCAAGCTGACAGACACCAAGGATGCCGAGTATGATTCCCAGTATCAGGGCAATCGGAAGCACCAAAATCGCTACCGGAATTCCGATAATGGTTAATACCAATATCCCCATCAGAGGCCCCAGTGCAAACCATCCGGCAAAACCTATAAAAAACGATTTTACAAATTGTTGTTCGAGACAAAGCCTCACACGATTAATCGGTTTTGACACCACCCCTATACCGACTAAACCGAAGAATATAAATGCAAAGAATATTATCAATATTACTATTAATGGAGTGTACGAAGTCCTTTCAAAAATCGTAATATCTACAAAATCCGGCGGTGACGGCAATTCGGTCTCACGCCGTTCACCTAAAATTGTGCCTCCTCGCATTTTTACAATTTCAGGAGCACGGACGTCGCCTTCAATTAATCCGGTTGACGAAATTGTTACCCGACTATAGGAAATTACATCTCCCTCAACAGTCCCCTTAATCGTTACCTCACCAATAGCATAAATGGAGCTATGGACGACTTCCCCTACCTCAACGGTAACCGAGCGAAGCTGCAGTCCTTTATATCTTTTCACCATTGCCTGCTCGGCCATCTCCTGGGCTTTTTCGGCCATTCTGACAATCTCCTCGGCTTCAAGGGCGTCCAAATTTTCCAGGTCAGCTAATTCATCGAATTGATCCAGATCATCAATGTTAATTCTTATTTCGTCTCGTCCAAAAACAGTTGCTGTTGTTGAATAGTCATCCAATTCTTCGTTGACAAATTTCTCACGGCTGAAATCATATTCCCACTCGGTGTCACTACTGTCCACTCCATAAATACCTTCAGGAGAAAGATGAAGCTCTATAAAGGTGGTTTCGTCACCCAGAAACAGATCGGATTCGACTAAGACATTGGAATCGCCATCATCCTGAGCCGAAACAGCAAAAAAAGGAGTTCCGAAAAGAAGAAGCAAGCCAACAGTCAAGATATGTGATTTGTTAAATTTATTGCTCATAACATACTTTTCTAAAACTGACCCAGCGTAATATCACCGGATGATGTTATCAAATAAATCCTCGGGCCGTTTTCGCCGAAATCACCAACCAGTTTACTTTTGGTAAACTGCCTGATAGAAAGCGGCAGTTCGGTGTTAATACTGCCTGATGCCGTTTCCAGCTTAACCGCTCCGGAGGCTGTTTCCGGAACATTAAAGGTAATTCTTCCCGACGATGTTTCAATATAAAAATCGCGAGTTGAATCCAGCTCAGTTTGTACGTCCACATTGCCGGTTCGAGTAAAAAGCTCCAAAGAACCTGCTTCCTGCTGAATCTTTATATCGCCGGTCTGCGATTTAACTCTCGTGTCGCCATATAGACTAATTATATCGGTATTACCTGATGTCTGTGAAATACTGACCGAACCCGAAAGATACTGACCGGTTACCTTACCCGACGTGGTTCGAATATCAACGGTACCTTTCAATGAACCGAATAAGACATCGGCGCTGGTTCCGGCAATATCAACATCGCCAACGATATCGGATAGTTCCACCCGGCCCGATGCGGTTTCAAGACCAAGACGACCATTCAATTCTGAAACTTCAATATTTCCGGATGAGCCGGCTATATTAACATCTTTATCAATACGGGAGATTCTTATGTCGCCCGAAATGTTTTCGACGTTAACTTCACAGTTGGATGGTACAATCAACTTGTAATCAACCGAACCGAATGAATCAGGGCCTGTCCCCAGAAGTTTCTCAAGAAATGTCCCCGAAGCTTTTTTCATTTTCAGGTAACGGGTTTCGATACTGATTCTATTACCGTTTTTGTCAACTCGAATTTCGATATGGTCGGCAACTTCCTCGGCTTCATCCTGATCGGTCGCCCTGACATGCTTGGTGGCAGCGATAGTGACCCGATCGACAGGTGCGCCCTCAATCTCAATCAGACCCGATTCGTTCTGTATGACCAGTTCGATATCACCTGAGATATCAATATTTTTCTGAAAATCAAAATGAAAAGATTTTCCGAAGGCCATCGAACTCAGTATCAGACAAAAAATAAAAATTTTACCGGTTATTTTCATACATTTGCCATTATCTAACCGCCGGAGCGAAGTTTCTTCTTTAAAAGCTCCCGCGCCCTGAATATCCTCGCCTTAACGGTTCCCACCGGCAATGATAAGGCCTCGGCGATTTCATCATACGATTTATCTTCCTTGTGTCGATATATAATAACCACCCGATACTTTTCCGGAAGCTCTTCAATGGCCTCATTTATCGAAATTTTCTGTTCGCGATTTATCAAATCTTTTTCGGGATTGTACGAATTATCCGGCACCTCAATCTCAACCGGCCCATCGGTTGATTGCGGTGGTGAATCGAGCGAAAGCATTTTCATACGCTGTTTACGCAGATGGTCTATAGCCGTATTGGCCGCTATCCGGTATAGCCAGGTAGAAAATTTGAACTCGGAACGATATGTGGCTAACGAAGAAAACGCTTTCATAAATGTCTCCTGCACCATATCGGCGGCAACTTCACTGTCGCGGACAATTTTCAGAATTATATGAAAAATTGCCTGCCGATAGCGCTCCATCAATCCTTTATAGGCGCTCTGATCTCCGCTGAGCGCACTATCAATCAGTGTTCGATCAATATCTGCCAATTGCACCAACTAACTGAATTACGTTTTCTCGACATTCATAGTTTCACTCCATCTCTAAAGATAATAAATAATGACCGCAACGAAAACAATAAAATATTGTTAGTCGTTGAAACGAAACAGGTTACAGTTACCGCCATTATTGTTCAATTCCTGAACAAAATTAATTTGGGTTCATCGGTTATTTCTTCGCCTCATAGATTGTCACATAGTCATCCTGATATGAAAGAAAAACAATCGGCTTGGGCAGTGTAAGTCCCGGGAAATACTTCCGCTCGACCGGGCCGTAAAAGATGTAATCAACTCCCTCTGGAATCTGGCCGAATCGGTACAACCGCATAATCGATTCATAGCGCGGCTGCCAGTCTAATCCCAGATGCGCCACCAGTTCAATCGGCCCCAGATAAACCGGCCGATACTGCATTATCAAAGCCGGATCATTCCGATCGGCGTTGATGGCGGCAAATTTAGAATTGGAATCTGTATTTTCTTTTATCCATTCGACAGATTTTGAAATCTTGCTGTCATATCTTGGAAAATAATTATTATTGTCAGGATTGAATTTTGAATATGTCAAGTAAACGAAAGAAATAAACATTATGATCAGTAAGACAGACGAAATCAGTTTTGATTTTTCATAAGCCGGTTTACCGTTAGCTAAAATCATCGCTCCGGAGAAATAAACCAGAAAGATAGGAAAAAACGGATTGTAATGAATAAAAGCGCCGAACAGAATGGCTATACCGAGCAAAATATAACTTTGGATATGACGATACAACACGGCCAATAAAATAATTGGCGCCGCATGTTTTAATATTTCAAGCGGTGCAAATTTAAACGATTCGGCAATTATAAAAAAGATTGGTTTCTCGACCGCTTCCGACATTACAAACAATGATGCAATTATGAGTCCCAGTACGCTCGCACCCAGTAGATAGAGGTATTGCCTGTCTTTCTTATAAATAAACCAGATTAACAAAAACGGAAGAATCATCAGCATCATATATCCGTTAAGAAGCGCCCCGATAAATATCGAGACTGATCTGGCTTTAAGAGATTTCCCAAACAGGGCAATCGTTAACAGAATAAAAAACGGGGCGTGGGTAAATCCGCGCGATATTAAATCTATTCCGAGAGCGTTGATATATGTTGAATATGTTGATGCGGCAAATATTATCAATAACGGCAGACCGTAATTTCTGGGAAATAGAT
>CBFCZE010000106.1:0-9943 GCA_965602655.1 uncultured bacterium | reverse complement strand
CGGTTTCTTTTCGGTTTTCGCTTCGGCTTTGCTGCCGGTTTTATCCATGAGCTTTTCGGTGATACGAGCCGATTTTCCGGTCAAACCACGCAGATAGTGCAATTTCGCCCGGCGAACTTTACCCTGACGGGCTCTTAGAATTTTGGAGACGTTTGGTGAATGAAGAGGAAAGACTCTTTCAATACCGATACCGGCTGATATCTTACGCACCGTAAATGTTTCGCCGGTGCCGCCGCCACGACGGCTGATTACTGTCCCTTGAAAAACCTGAATCCGCTCTTTGTCGCCTTCTCTGATTTTCACATGGACCTTAACTGTATCGCCGACGCCGAACGCAGGGACATCATCTTTCATATAATTCTTTTCAATCTGAGCGATCCGTTTCATGACTCTATCCTCATTTCCTCACTTGTTTTCTTTTTTCTCTTTCTCTTCTTGCAACAATCTATTCAAAAAGTCTCTGTCTTCATCCATTTCCAAATATTCCGAAAGCTCCGGGCGATTTAATAATGTTTTTCGTATCGCCTCTTCGCGCCGAAACTTCGCTACCAACCTGTGATTCCCTTCCAATAGCACTTTCGGTACAGACAGCCCTTCATACTCTTCGGGTCGGGTATAAACCGGTGTTCCCAGTATTTTCTCCGAGTGTGAGTCGGACAGGGCCGCCTCAAAATTCCCCAGAACACCCGGTATCAATCTGACCACTGCATCCAGTATCACCGCCGCCGCCGGTTCACCACCGGTCAGGACATAATCGCCGAGTGAAACCTCGTCGATTTCAAACAACTCCAAAAGACGTTCATCCACACCAAGGTAATGCCCGCAGATAATAGTCAACCTCTCCAGAAGAGAATACTCAACCGCTCTGGATTGACCAAACTGCCTGCCGGCCGCCGAGGTTAAAACAATGCGGCTTCCATCCGGAGATTTTTTTTCGTAGCCCAAATCCCTTAAGCATCGGGCCAACGGTTCAATCTTGAGAACCATTCCGCCGCCGCCGCCGAACGGCTTGTCATCGGCGGTTTGATGCTTATCGACGGTGTAATCTCGCAGGTTAATAATTCTTATTTCAAAGAGCTTATCTTCAATTCCCCGACCGACTATCGATTGATGAACAACCGCGTCAAAATACTCGGGGAACAGAGTTATTATTTCAACTTTCATCCGAAGAATCGAAAATACCTTCCGGCGGATCGACAACGATTTTCTTCCCGTCGGTATCAATCGTCTTTATATATTCCCGAACCATCGGGAAAAGGTATCTTCCTCCGTTCTTCGCTTCAATTACTAATACGTCATTAGCCGGATACTCTTCAACTTCAACTACCCGACCGTACAATCTATCTTCTTCATCAACAACCCGGCAATCGACCAGATCGAACAAATAATATTTTCCATCCGGAAGTTTCTGCAACTCATCCTTTTTGATATACAAAAAAGAGTTGATTAGTTTCCCTACATCCTCCGGATTATCTTTTCCTTCTACTTTGACCGCCGGTCGGTTGGAGTATTTTCTGCCTGATGTCAGCTTAATCTCTTTCCAGCCGTCATCGGTTTCGATCCAAAAAGTTTTGCCTTTCTGAAAACGATTTGGAAAATCGGTCAATGGATTTATATATATCTCTCCTGAAACACCCCGCGTCCGGCCAAACCGACCAACCGCGATATATTCCGGCGTTTCCTTATTTTCCGTCAACTATTCTAGAATCTCCAGTACAGCCCGCTTACCCTGTTTGGCTGAAATAGCGGAAATTATTATTCTAATCGACTTGGCCGTCTGGCCATGTTTGCCGATTACCTTGCCAAGATCTCCAGGTCCCACCCGAAGCTCATAAACTGTTGTTCTTTCCCCCTGTACTTCGGTCAAATCAACCTCATCAGGATTATCCACCAGTGCCTTTACAATAGTTTCAATGAATTCCTTCACCGTCTTCTCCTTTTAGGATTCGTGTTCAGATTGGTTGGCTGTTTTGTTGCCAGTCTTATAGTCTATTCTTCGCTTTCTTTTTTAGCTTCCTGTTTCTTTTTCTTTCTTTTTTTGGGTCGCTCAGTAATCGTCTCTTTAAGAGTGATTTCAGAGACATCTTCCCCTTTCTTCATCATAGCATATTTTTTTGCAAAGCCGATCTGCTTGAATAAAGTTGCCACCGTATCTGACATCTCGGCACCTTTATCAAGCCAGTAGGCCGTTTTGTCTTCAAAGATTTTTACCGTCGCCGGTTTTTCAATAGGATTGTAATATCCCAGCGTCTCAAGAAATCTTCCGTCCCGTGGCATTCTGGAGTCAGTTGCAACAAATCTGTACGTCGGTCGTTTCTTAGCGCCCAGCCGTCTCATTCTGATTATTACCGCCAATTCTCTAAAACCTCCTAAAGTTTATCACATCTGGAAAGGGAAGGTCCCTTTCGGCAGATTTTTAAATTTCATCTTACTCATATTTTTTATCATTTTTCGCATCGCAACAAACTGTTTTAATAGCTGATTTATGTGCTGAATCGAGTTGCCGGAACCATCGGCAATTCTTCTTTTACGGCTGCCATCGATAATATCAGGATCCTGCCGCTCTTTGGGTGTCATCGATTGGATTATCGCCTCCACCCGAACAATGCCCGACTCATCAATCTGGACTCCTTTTAAGGCTTTGCCGACACCGGGAATCATACCCAGAACTGATTCCAGAGGTCCCATCTTTTTGAGTTGCTGCATCTGGTCATAAAAATCTTCAAGCGTAAAGGCGTTTTTTCTCAGTTTTTCCTCAAGCTTGGCCGCCTTTTCCACATCAATCGTCTGCTCGGTTTTTTCTACCAGCGAAACGATATCACCCATCCCCAAAATCCGCGAGGCCATACGATCGGGATGAAACAGTTCCAGATCGGAAAGTTTTTCGCCAACCGAAACCATCTTAATCGGACAACCGGTAACCGCCCGAATCGATATTGCCGCACCGCCGCGGGCATCACCATCAAGTTTGGTTAAAACAACGCCGGAAATATTTAGGCGGTTATGAAACTGCTCGGAAACATTAACGGCATCCTGCCCGGTCATGGCATCAGCCACCAGCAGAAGTTCATCCGGATTAACTTTGGCTTTAATCTCCTCCAACTCGTTCATCAGCTCATTATCAATATGCAATCGGCCGGCCGTGTCGATAATCATCAGATCAAAGAAATTTTTCTCGGCATATTTTTTAGCCTCGAAACAAATCTTTGGCGGCTTTTTACCCTCAAGCGAGAACACCTCGACATCAATCGATTTGCCCACCACTTTCAACTGCTTAACGGCGGCCGGGCGATATATATCAGCCGCCACCAGAAGCGGCTTTTTATTTTTGCGTTTGGCCTCAAGCGCCAGTTTGCCCGATAAAGTTGTTTTACCCGAACCCTGCAGACCGTTAAGCATATATATGGTCGGGCTTTTATCAATCGGTGCCAGCGGTTCGGCCTTTTCGCCGAGTAGTTTTATCAATTCGTGATGAACAATTTTTATTATCTGCTGACCCGGCTCAATAGATTTTAATACCTTTTCGCCGATAGCAGATTTCTCAACTTTTTTGATAAACTCCTTGGTGACTTTGTAATTGACGTCAGCCTCAAGCAAGGCCCGACGGACCTCGCGCAATGCGTCCCTTATATTCTTCTCGGACAGCTTTCCGGCGCCGCGAAGCTTCTTGAAAATACCGTCAAATTTGTCTATCAAATCACCAAACATAATTTACCAATCTCTAAAATAGGCATACTCCTCCTATCGTAGAGCTTATCAATATATAAAATAGCCCCGATATCGCAAGCGATTTCTACGTTTTTAGTTGTCGGATAAACTCCTGAAATTCTGAGGATTGGAAGAATGAGGAGCCGCTGACAAGGATATCGGCCCCGGCCGAAACCAGTTTTTCGGCATTATCTTTATTTACGCCGCCGTCAATCATGATTTCAAAGTTCAGGCCGTATTTTTGGCGGTATTTATCGGCTTTTTTTAGTTTTTCATAAACATCGGGAATAAATCCCTGGCCGGAGAAACCGGGATTGACCGACATTAAAAGTAAAAGATCGATTTTTTCAAGAAACGGCACGACAATATCAAAACCGGTTGGCGGATTTACAGCAATTCCGGTTTTTTTGCCCAAATCTCTTATTTTTTGAATATTATTTTCTATTCGGGCCGAATTTTTTATTTTTTCAATTTTATCGGCAACATAAACCCATCGATTTTCACCCAGATCTTTTCTTTGGCCGTCAATCTCAATATGAAAGCTTATATACTCAATACCGGCCTCTGACAGCTCGTCATAATAATTTTCCGGGTCGGTGACCATCAAATGAGCGTCGTGAGGCAGATTTGAAATCGATTTTGACATTTTTGAAATACCGACCCCAAAAGAGATATTTGGAACGAAGTGGCCATCCATAATATCGAGATGAATCATATCTGCGCCGGCCGCTTCGGCCATTTTAATCTGCTGACCGAATTTTGAAAAATCGGCCGATAATATTGATGGAGCTATTTTCATTTTAGAAATTCTCATTCCGTTGTCGAAACAATTAAGTCGATTTCCTCGCCAACTTCAAGTTCGACCGCCTCTTCGACCGATTGTTCCAGAACCGTTTCAGGAAGATAATTTTCATCCCGGATATATTTTATCAGGCCGATTTTTAACTCGGCGCCATCCAGAAGCGCGCGGGCCTCATCAAGAGACCGCCCAATCAGATTCGGCATAAAGACAATCCCCGAGAGCCGCCCGCGGTTAACCATTAGATTAACCGGTGAACCGTATGGTATTTCGGTACCTGAAGCCGGGTACGAAAAGACAACAACTCTTTCGGGAAGCGAATCGCTGAAGGTCCAGGCGATATCACCCAGAATCAAACCACTTCCTTCGATATTCAGCTTGGCCTGACGCACCGAAAATCCGGCCAATATCGGCACTTTGACCGATTTTTGCCCGACTGACGTCACCACCTTGACAATTCGCCCCGACTTGACCTTGGTGCCGGCCTGCGGATACTGTGAAAGAACGGTTCCTTCCTCTTTATCAGCGTGATACTCTTCTGAGGTTACCTCAATTCCGAGTCCAATCAGATCCAAAATATGTTCGGCATCCTGCATCAGGTAACCGGTAACATCCGGTAACTCAAATTCGGATCCGTGTCGAGTAATAAGATGCATCACGATATTATTCATCAGCAGATAAAACAAAAAGAGTGAAGCAATTGGAATTATGAAATAATTCATAACCATTCGCCGCCGACTGCCCGGAGGTATCAATCTGTTATACAGTGATTCCTTTTTATAGATTTTATCCAAATCTGTCAGAGTCATGTTTAATCAGTCTTTTTCTATCAATACAATAAGTCTCAATGTACCATCTTCTTTAACCTGGCCGCAAAGGCACCGGAAAGTCGGCCGATATTCGGATAGGTTTTCATAAAACCACGCTCCGAAACAACTTCATCGTCAAGATACTCAGTTGCCGGTTCCAAAGTAAAGTCTTTTCTTCGCAATAAAAATTCTTCAACAACCTGATCATTTTCCTTCCTGATAATAGTGCAGGTGGAGTAAACCAGAATTCCGCCCGGCTTGACAAGTTTGGCCGCCTTATCTATCATCATACTCTGGATTTTAAACAACCGGTTGATATCCTCGGGTCGTTTCTGCCAGCGTAGATCGGAATGTTTTCCGGCATTGCCCCAGCCGGAGCAGGGTAGGTCAAGCAGGACCCGGTTGAACGGTTCGGATTTAAATTCAAGACAATCGGCATGCACCGGGTTGATTATTTTTATTCCCTGACGACTGGCATTTTCCATCATTAACTCAAGCCGCGGGCGCGATTTGTCCAGGGCTGTAATCATTCCCTTATTGTGCATCCTGACAGCAGCATATATCGCCTTGCCGCCCGGGGCCGCGGCCATATCGAGTATACCCATCTTCATTTTTGGATTCAAAAGTTTCACCGCCAGGCCCGCTGATTCATCCTGTATATAAATATGCCCGCTTTTAATCAACTCATGTGAAGGGGGGAGACCACCCTTTTTAAGCTGAATGAAATCAGAAAGGAGCATTCCCGGATTGTATTGGTATTCCTCCTTATCAAGGATTTCTGTTACCTCTTCAACTTTACTCCTGGTCAGATTTACTCGAAATGAGAAATTGGGCGGATTATTCATCTCAGCCAAAAGTTTTTCGGTTTGCTCAAATTTGAATTCATCGAGACAGTAGTCTACAAACCAGTCAGGGTATGAATAAAAATCGGCCAGATATTTAACCGGATTGTCCTCTTTGTTGACAAAAACAACTTTTTCAGGCTGACGAAGAGCCGAACGCAAAACGGCATTAACAAGCCGCGCCTGCGATTTATTGCAGAAATGATGAGCCAGATTGACACTTTCCGAGACGGCGGCGGCACTCGGAATACGATCGGTGAAAAATAGCTGGAAAAATCCAAATCTTAATATATTTTTCAGTTCGAGCGGCATTTTACCCGACGGTTTACTAAGATAAAATCTATAATCGTGATCAAGCCGACGTTTCAGCTTAACGGTACCATTAACAAGCTGTCGAATAAATCGTAAATCAAGATTGCTGAATGGCAGGCTGTCGGTAACCTGGCGAATTGTCTCTTCGGAAGATTTACCTTCGGTTTCAATTAGTCCCAGTATTTCAACAGCGGCGGCACGAACCGGATCGTATTTTTTTTTGTTCTCAGCCATTAAAACTCCATCGGCGTTTTTCTGTTTCCCAGATCATCAACGTAAAACATTTCTTTTCTCAAAAATATTAGAGCCGGGATATTATCTTTATCTATTATTTTGGCCGCCTCAATTACTTCCGGCGGACGGGCGTAACCACCTGTACCGATTCCGAGCTCCATATTAATTATTCCCGTGTCCTCATTATCGATATTTGTTTCGCTGTAATCCAGTTTATAAATAGCCGGTCGAATATCTACAATTTTTTCAGTTTCCTTTGATATTCGGGAAATCTCAACTTTTTCCTGAGCCATAAACGTAACTATTTTACTATTAATTTTGTCATCAGGTTCCACCATTACCTGATATTCAACCCGATTGAGTTTTCCTGATAACGATATTTTGGTATTCAAAATCATTCCGGTCGAGATAATAAAGAAGTCCCGGGGCAATTCCTCTTTCAATCGCTCGGCCATATCGGGTTGAAACGGTTTTTCCAGAATCAAATCCAGATATTCGGTCTCTGAGGTATATCCGATAGAGAGTGGCGGCGAAAATGACATTTTCATATGCGGATGAAATCCCTGCGTATAGGCAACCGGAATATCGGAACGCCGGATGGCCCGCTCAAAAACGCGCATATTGTCACGATGCGACAAAAACCGGCTTAAATCCTTGCGTCCCCAGCGGATTCTTACATTCCCGGTGACCGGAGCCAATCCTGACCGGCCCGGTGATTTTTTGCGGGAGCGTCCGAAACCACCGTCGTTTTTTGATATGGAGACAGGTTCAACAGGTTTTATTGGCCTGGTATCTGTTTCCCTCAATATTGTTGAAGTTCGATTTCTTTCTTTGGCCAATTGTTCGGTCGATATATGGAGTACTATTTGGGACCAGAGCAGTCTTTCGGAAAATGGCCGGCCTTTTAGATAATTAAAAGGATCAATGCCGTTTTTATCGAAGGCATCTTTCCAGAGTCCAAAATCGAACTGTTCGCCCCAACCGTCAAAACGAGCGCCCGATTTAAAGGCGTTTTCCACAACCGCTCCCATTTCCCGTCCGCCGCGTCCGAGAACACCTTCAAGGAATGAAAGATTGGGGTTGCGCAATTTTATATTTACAAACGAGCTTTTGACACTTCGTCTGATATATTCTCCTTTTTCTTTGATATACGCAGGCGATGGCTGCGCATCCCACTGGAAGGGAGTATGGGCCTTGGGTGAGAAAGGTGAGATAGAAATATTAACAATCTTTTTACCCCTGATATTTTTACCGATAAGGTTGACTCGACGAATCATATTGATTATTCCCTCGATATCCTCATCGGTCTCAGTCGGCAGGCCAATCATAAAATATAGTTTGACCAGATTCCAACCGTTTTTGAAGACCAGCTCAATTGTGTCATACAACTGTTTATCGGTGATATCTTTTCTGATGATTGCCCGAAGCCGTTCGGTGCCAGCCTCCGGGGCAAAGGTGAGCCCGGTTTTGCGGAACATTTTGACCGCGTCGGCCAATTCCTGGGTAAATGTGCCGGGACGTAACGATGGCAGGGACAGAGCGACCTGTTTTTTTTGCAGTTCATGCGCCAACTGCGCCATTAACGGTACAATATCGGGATAGTCGCTTGATGAAAGCGATAACAACGAAACCTCATCATAACCGGTTTTGCCAAGTTGATCGTGAACCTGCGCAATAATTTCTTCTTTGGGTCGTATTCGGACCGGCCGGTAAATAGATGTTGCCTGACAGAATCGGCAGGCTCGCGGGCATCCCCGCATAATTTCCACTGACAGACGGTCATGAATTGTTTCGACATACGGTATCAGATTATTTTTTGGATAATACTCCGTCTTAAGATTTTTAAGACGGGCACTTTTGATAAACTCGGGAGCAAAATCAACTTTTGGCCGGAATGTTTTCGGGTCATAAAACTGAGGAACATAAACCGAGGGAACCTCCTGCACCAACCGTTTCAGTTTTTCCGTCCTGGGAAGACTTTTTGAATCTTTAACAATCTCCAGAATTTTTATAAGATATTCTTCGGCGTCGCCAAGATAAAAAATATCTATAAAATCGGAGGTCGGTCCGGGATTATTGGTTACCGGTCCACCGGCTATTATTAAAGGAATTTCATCGGTTCGATCCCTTGCACGTAACGGAATATCGGCCAGATCCAGAATGTTGAGCATATTGGTATAGACCATTTCATAGGAGAGAGTAAACCCAACAATATCAAATTCACCCAGTGGTCGATGCGATTCCAGACTGAACATCGGAATTTTCTCGCGTCTGAGAATTTCTTCGGCGTCTCTATCGGGTGCGAAAAACCGTTCACACAGGAATCTATCGTCGGTATTGATGATATTGTATAATATCTGCAAGCCCGGATACGACATCCCGATCTCATACTTATCGGGATACCCCAATGCTACGGAAAGCCGGCTCTTGGGTGATTTAACAACCTGACCCCGTTCACCGCCAATATATTGCCCCGGTTTGATTACATATGGAAATAATTTTTTTTCAAGTAGGTGCTGCATCATCAAAGTAATACAAAAATCCCGCCTTCGGCGAAAGCGGGATTTTTAATTAGTTTTTTTCAAATATCAACCATATATTTCCGAATGATTGCATTTGCAAACGCCGACATTGTTTGTCCGATAACGCCAGCCATTTTCCGAGCGTTCGGCCCTGACGTATTTAACATAATTCACCGCCGATTCGCAGACCGGGCAGATTTTCTCATGTTTTTTCTTCGACACTTTATCGGCAAAGCTTTGTTTTTTGGCCATATCAATTTACTCCAATCTCTCTATTTCTCTTCAAGAGCAGATATTTCTTTTTTGACCGCCAGCAAAAGGTCGGTCGTATGCTGTAATATACTAAAATCGTCATTTCCCGCAAACTGTTTTTCGGCATCTGTGAAGAAAACTGAAGCGGTCGAATAATCCTCACTTTTGAGGGCACTCATGGCCGAGCAATAGGCTTTTTCTTCCTTATTCAGCATTATTAAGCCTTCGTTTTACCTTTATCAAGGAATTTGAGTTTTCTGACATACGGTTCAATCTTATAACCTTTGTTCTTTAAATAATATATGATTGAGCCGGCCAAATGAAGATAGAGAGGATCATTTTTAGCCTCCGCGCTTTTTAGAATATCATCAAGCATTGAAAGAATATGATCGCCGTGCTTTTTGTAATAGTCTATATGCTCGGTTTCTTTTTTTATAAGATCAAAATATTTATCGGTTAAATCAG
>CBFCZE010000105.1:0-9944 GCA_965602655.1 uncultured bacterium | reverse complement strand
ACATTACCCATTTATTTTCAAACAGTATACGTAAGTGATTTCAGTAATGATGGAGTGGATGATTTTATAGCGATTGATAGTAAAGGTAATTCATACATATATCTAAATGACAAAAATGGTAATTTTGTCAAATCGGCCGAATTCAATTTGGGCGGGCTTACATTGGGCGCGTCGATTGATAATCCTTTTGCAGATTTTAATCGAGATGGTAATGCTGATTTTGCGTTTATCACTCCACAAAAAAGTCAACCCTTCCCCAGCAAAATTACTGTAGGATATGGAGATGGAAATGGCGGTGTAACTAATTATTCTTATATGTGGGTTCCCAAAACAGCCTACTGCCTTGCAATTGCTGATGCAGATCGTGATAATAATCTGGATTTAATTGCCTCCAATGCCTCGGATGGTATGATGGAAATATTTCTAGGTAACGGTGAAGGCCTATTTTCTGAGGAACATTTAATAGATTTTTGTACTGATTCGGTTGTTCATGCATTGGCCACCGGTGATTTGGACCGTGATGGCAATCCGGATTTTGTGGCCGGTGCCTTTTGGGGAGACAGTATCATATTAATTATGAATCAATGTCAGGATGCGCCGGTGCTCACCGAACCGATGATTACCACCGGTTTTTCGAATGTCAGTATTGATATTATTAATCCTCTCGGTTTTGAGTTGTCGCAAAATTATAAAACAGTGGCCGGGGCGGCCTACTGGCGGCAGGATATTGATCTCGATAAAACAATTGATGAGCGGGCTATCGATTATAATCTTCAATATGGCGAATATAAAATCGTCATAAAACCAAAACCGAATGTTTCTATGGGATCCAAATTTTCAACTACGATTAATATCGGGCAGGATGAGATGGTACTTTTCAAAGATTATGACGTTTCCGTGAATTCAAGAGGAGAAGCTGACTCGATAGTTTTTTATTATACGGTTGAGGAATTTTCATCGATACAGCCGGCTAATGGTTCTTCTGTGGAAACAAATAAACCTCTGTTTGACTGGAGCGATCTTATCGAGAACAATGAGGCAGAGTTGATCTATAATTTTCAACTTGACCGATATTATGATTTTCGGTCGCCCATAGTGGATGTAGACAATTTGGAATCATCTCAATATATTCCATCTACTCCCTTAACGGGTGATATCGTGTATTACTGGAGATTCAGAACATTGGCTGGTTTCGTTGGTTCTGACTGGTCGGAATATTCGAGAACCTTTGCGGTTTTGTGCAAATCGCCGACCGATATTGACAAAGATGAGCCGCCTGAACAGCTTCCCGAAAATCTGATACTATCCCAGAATTACCCAAATCCGTTTAACCCGACTACGGCCATTGGTTTTACTCTGCCCCGAGCCAGCCATGTAAAACTGGATATTTATAATATTGTCGGGGAAAGAATAATGACTTTAATCGATGAATATTTGGGCGGCGGGGAACATACGGTTGTTTGGAATGGTGAGGGAATCAATGATAAAAAAGTGGCCTCCGGTCTCTATTTTTATCGTTTAACTACTGACAATTTCGCCATATCCAAGAAAATGCTATTGTTAAAATAATCGATTTGTACATCATACAATAATCAAGGGCGGCAGGCCAAATGTCTGTCGCCTTTTTGTATATTTCTAATAGAATGTTATTTTAAATCGAAAATTTCCAGCCGCAGTAAAAATCGCGCTCGCCTTTATCCGGCGGACAGGCGATACACTCGGTTTTAATACGCGGATCAATCGTTTTTGCGAACTCTGTATATTCGACTATTCCAACCGATTTGCATGGGAAAGGCGGAAGTTCCTTTCTTTTGCGAGCCGATTGGACCCGGCAATCCACCATTTTAAAAATAAAAGAGTCTGCGGTCTCTTCGGTTATTGTTTGCTCGTTAAGAACAGCATACAATCTGAAGCCAAGCGCCTTTTTTAAGGAATCAAGGCCGCCGTTCGGTTCGATATTAAGACGAGCCATAATCCGTTTGGCCTCGATTTTGGTGAATTTTTCCCAGGCCTCGGTATCAAGTTTAATGGCGGTCTGCATATCGGTCTCATTTTCAACCGCCTGAAACCAGAGTCCGTCATGCGCCAGCCAGTTTTTAGCAAAATCGGCCAGCATCCCTTCCAAAGTTTCCCGGGGAAGTTCTTTGAGATTATCTATACTCATCTTCCGATTCCATATTTACAAATTATATTTTCACAGAAGTTATCAATATTTTATTATTTCGCAATCAGAAATTTTAATTCCCAATCGGTTACACAAAATCCTTGAGATATCGTCTATATTCAATAGATTTAATTATATAACCGGAAGGGAATATGAAATATTTTGCAATACCGCTTTTGTTTTTAATTTTAATGTTAATTGGTATTGCATCATCCACCTTTGGAATTGAATTTGGGAATGTCCTTGTTTTTGCGGATAAAATCGTTACTCAAGATAGAGATAAACTAACTGTTCAGCTTGAGAATGGTTCTGACAGGTACAGTTTTGATTCGAACGATATAATAATCATCTGGAATATTCACCCGGGCGTGCATCGGCTGAAGCTTTTGGATAATCAGGGGAATCTTCTTCAAAGCATTTCGGTCAATGTATTTCCCAATCTTACCAGTAAGGTCAATTTGAGCGTCGAGAATAAGCGATATATTCTTTCCGACTGCGGCTTTGCCGATCAAGCCGGACATATATTTACTTTTGGTACCGATAAATTTAAGGACTTTCCCGGAGATATCGGCGATAGACTAAATATTTTAAAACCGGCCGGAATCAAAACCGGTTTTAAATACTTGACCTCGGAGACCGCCTTTCGCGATGGCTCCTGGGGTGTGTTTTCTATATCATCGTTGAGTGACTATTCATTTGACGGATTAATTTATTCATCATCTTTACCACAGAACAATCTTACCCCTCTGATGATACCGATGTCAAACATGGTTTTTATTAACACCAGTGATCCGTTTGCCGGATACTCAAATTCCAATATAAGTCTGATTAAAAATACTGACGAACCGGCCGGATTATGTTTTGAGTCAGCCATAGGGGATTATGGCAGACGGTTTCACCGTGGTATGGCAAATATCAAATCCCCAAATAACATTATCACAATATTTGGCTCCTATTGTGTTGAGGATATGGATGATGCATATCCCCGTTCAAATGTCAATGATATACTTCCGCACAATGGTATGGACAATAGTGAGTTCGTGGCCGGCGCGGAAATAGCATGGATGCCTGAGGTTAAATTTGATATTAGAGCACTTTGTAAAAGGTATAAAAGAGACATTTATGATCACCAATATTTATTTAATCTTCAGCATGCCCCACGTGAGGAGGGGTATCGGTATCGAGGTATATTTTCAATTTATGGACGTCTGCCACATAAAATATCCTTCAGTACCGGTATTGAATTGGGTAGAGATGAATATCAAAAGGGCGATGGTTTATATTTTGATAATCTTGCATCATACCAGCGCGATGATTGGATTCTGGGCGGAAATCCCGATGTGGACGCTACTGGATTATTTTGGTCCTGGGATAATATTGACAGTTTAACGCCGAATATCTATGAAGCACACGTTTTTGAAGAATATATTCGTGAACGAACTCATCAATGGAAAATCAATCTGGAATTGCGGAGAGAAATTACAAATAACACTCAAATATCGCTGAGTATGAACCATTCCAATTCCAGTTTCCGACGATATCGAAGTTACCTTCCATCCTTTAATGATGCAGATTATGTAGAGAATATTGGATTTGATCTTGCAGGGGAGAATATAAATGATAATAACAGCTTCACGGATATCCCCAGACCAAAACAATTTAATGTTTCTTTGAGCGCAAGATATCTTGATCGGCAATATTTTGTCGCCTGTGCCGTTGATTTAATAAGGTTTGATCCCGGAACAATGATGCTGGCTGATTTGTTGAATCCCATGATTAGCGGTGATCCCGATATACTGGATATGGCAGATCTTAGGCATGCCGGAATCAAATCTAAAATAGGATATAGATTTGCGAGTACATTTTTGACATCTCCGACAACAACCGTTTTTTTTAACTATTTTCAACAATATCATGTTCCATCCTATACATATCTTTATTTTGGTTATGATTACCTTGAAAACAAATTTAGCGAGGGTGGCTATTATAGCGTACTCGGCAATCCCAGTTTGGAATTAGAGAAAAAAAATGGGTATGAAATAGGTGTAATTTATCAAAATAAAGATAATCACGTGACGTTCTCCTATCGAAATGAAAAGTATGAAAACCTGGTAAACCCCATCCGGCTGAGCGGCGTATATCCAAAGATGTATTCAATATATGTGCATGCCAATCCATTATATGACATTAATAACAATTTTATTTCCGTCACATATCAGAGAAAGGGCAACCGTTTCTTTACCTGTGTCTTAACTGCCGGGATAAAAGATTTTGATTTTAACGAAAAAACAATTGCCGGTTTGGGTAAATTCCAACCTGACAATTTAATTAAACAGCCAAACACATACTTCAAAAATATTATATCTCGTTTTTCGTTTGACTTCTCATTTCAATATTATCCGGGTGTGAAGTATACGCCCATGAGGGAGGATTATGATCCTATTACATTATATTCAGATAAAGGCACGCCGGATGGACCTATAAATAGCGGCAATGCCCGAGATTTCTTCGAGCTAAATGTAGGCATAACAGCCAGTATTATAAAATTTGGCGGCGGTCATTTAGCTATTAGAGCAGATATCATTAATGTTTTAAACAGGATTATTCATCTAAAAGTTTATGAAACATCAGGTCTGCCGGACGTAACTAACTGGCTTGTAACCGAGGAGGGCCAAACTTGGATTGAAGCCAATAGCTCAACGGCCGATTCCTCCAGTCTAACTGGTGAGAAGAAATACACTCTCGCCTCGGATGACCCCAACAATTTCGGACGGCCGCGGATATTTAGAATAATCGCTCGGCTGGAGTTTTAGATTTATTTTACTCCACCGGGGCAGATGTGGATTCGCCACGGTGAACCGCCCACAATAATGAAATGTATATTTTAATATTTAACCGAAAATGTCCGAAAGGCTCTGAAGATATTTACTGTGTTACGGCGTGAATGGAATCGCGGCGGGTTACTACAAGCGATCCAAATTTTCCGGTAAAATCAAGTTTGGAAATGCTGTTTGACAAACCGTCCGGGAAAACTGTTGGAAGCGCGGTCCCGGGAACCGGGGAATCTTTGTAGCCATAGATATAAATACTATACCAACCGGTATCGAGTTCACCCGATGGCAAAGCGAAAGCGTCGGAATTAAACGATGTTGAGGTTACGCCTGTTGTTACAAATGCTGAATAGCCTCCTACACCATATACTTCGTCGGTCTTGATAGCTGAATATATATAACCGTCAACATAAGTCGGAGTCGACCATTCGACCTGGACCATGTTACCCGGCGTTAATGGTGCATCACCCGCAGGAATTTTTGATGTTATCTCAAAATCGGACGCTATCGAAAACATCACCGAATCAGAAAACAGAGTTGAATCAACCAGATTCAGGTAATGGTTGCCGATCGAAAGGTGCGTTAGTGAATCAAATATTTTGGTATAGTATCCCGCGGCATATGAAAGCGTATCATTGCCAATCCATAGTTTTGCATTTGATATTGCAGTGTCATTTCTCTTAAATGCTACCTTAATACCAAAGAAATTCATATCCAGGCTTTTGATAATGGCTCCGCTGAGGTAATATCCCTCAATGCGTTCCGATGGTGTAATGGCCTGATCGCAGACGCACAATAGCGCCAGCGAAACCAGTATTATTAACAAAAATGATAGTTTTAACATAACATTCATTATTTCGGTTATTTGGTCATATTTCTTAATATACATATATATTTCGGCTCAATTTAGAAAAATATTCAGATAATAATATTCAATATTTATATGTTATTTATGGATATCATCTGTCCATTATTAAATATGTGACAATTGCTCAAGATATTACGGGACAATTAAATACGCCCCTTTTAATTATAAGAATATCAAAACAATTCAATTTTTACTTGCATAATCAGGAAAATATATTAAATTATATTGAAGGTAGACTTTAAAGCTATTCCTGCTGGTCCGGGGGAGTTTACTTTCGGACCTTATTTTAATTCTGTAATTGTTCGAATAAATATATATTGTTCAGGAACAAAGAAAGGGTCGGAGATGTTATATATATTCGAAAAGCTGATTACCCGACCCGGATAGTTTAGAGGATTAATATGAACAACCGGCCGTCGGGCGACAACGGAAAGAAACAGAGATTTGAAGCGGTAGCTCTGGTGCATCTCAATACGCTTCATCGGACCGCCCTGAGAATGACAAAAAATGAGGGCGACGCCGACGATTTGGTTCAGGATACATATATGAAAGCCTACCGTTTCTGGGACAAATTTGAGGAAGGATCGAATTGCCGGGCCTGGTTGTTTAAGATAATGACTAACCTCTTTATTAATAATTACCGGGCCAAAAGTCGTTCACCGCAGATAGTTGATCTTGAGGATGTTGACGATGACTTCCTTTTTGGTCACCTTTCGGCGCTGGGGCCGGCAGAAAATCCTGAAAAGCTCTTTTTTGACAAAGTTTTTGACGACGATGTAAAGGCGGCTATTGATGAACTGCCGGATGATTTCAAGATGGTGATTGTTTTATCATTTCTGGAAGGATTCAGCTACCAGGAGATAGCTGATATTTCCGGTCTTCAAATTGGTACGGTTAAATCTAGGCTTCATCGCGGACGAAAACTTCTTCAAAAATCTCTGTGGAAGTATGCATTGAAGAACGGATTTATTAAGGAACCTGCTTGATGAACTGCGAAGAGGCGTTGAAGAGACTATATGATGTAGTTGATAATGAAGCTAACCAGACAGACAGAGATGAGATTCAGAAACACCTCGACCATTGCCGGCATTGTATGTCCCGCTTTGAATTTGAAGAGATGTTCAAGACCTTTGTATCGGAAAAAGCTTGTATAGACTGCGACTCCGAGAAACTGAAGACTAAAATACTCGAACGAATCGATCAGTCCCGAGAATCAGCCGGATAGTTTCTCAGATTTTTTTGGTTTTTTCAATTGATTTGTAATTTTCATTTCTTTCAATAATTATCCATCTATTAATATAAAAATTTGTTGCCATTTTTAATCATGAACCAATATTTATGGTTGATGTATAAGCTAAAGATGGCCAAGCATTCAAATATTAAGATAAAAATCTGCCTGATATTTTTATTCACCCTCCTTTTTTCAAATAATAGAATATCTGCCGAAACATCGATCCGCGATTCGGTAACGCAACAAATCGCCCAAAATATCTGGTATAACCGTTACCCGACTGCGGTTGAGGAAATTGAAAATATTGTAAAAAACGAGTCGGATAATCCGTTGGGATATTTTCTGCTCGGTTCAGTTTATCAGACAATTTCAGAAGAATTTAGAAATGACAGTTTAAAAAACAGAATCACTGAAAATCTGGAAATAGCAATCAAGCTGGCCAAACAAAGATTTGAGAATGATCCTCAGAATCCGGACTGGCTTTTTATATGCGGTGCCGCCTATGGGTACCGAGCTTTGCACCGGGCTTTTCACGGCGGTTGGTGGGGTGCATTTCAGGATGGGCTAAAATGTAGTTCTAATCTAAAAAAGGTGCTTAAGCTCGACAGTACATATTATGATTGTTACCTCGGGCTGGGAGCGTACCATTATCACAAGACGGTTAAAGCGAAGGCATTTCTCTGGCTTCCGTTTGTTGTCGATAGAAGAGAGCAGGGAATCGGGGAGCTTCGGTTGTGTGTTGATTCAGGCTATCTGGCATCCCACAGCGCACGCGAATCACTCTTGAGAATTTATCTGGAAGAAAAGCGGCACGAAAAACTTCTGGTATTGGCCGATTCGCTGGAGAAATTAGCGCCGTATGATCCGTATGGTCTCCTGTTTTACGTCCGCGGTTTGACCGAGATGAATCGTCTGGATGAGGCCGAGGATAAATTAAGAAAACTGAAGCTGGCCTGGAAGCGGTCGCCGTATTATGATCCGATCGGGATGTTAGAGGCGGAACTGATTATGGCTGATATTTTGTATCGTGAAGGTGACAAAGAATCGGCCCAAAGAATTATTGACAAAATAATTTCAGAGAAAGAATTTGCCAGAGATAATGCCTATTTCGAAGAAACATTAAAAGGTGCCCGGAAACTTTCGAGAAAAATGAAATGAAATATCTGCTAATCATAATTTTTGTTCTGTCTCCGGCACTTATGTCAGCTCAGACTCTTATTGATGAAAATATAATTGCGCAGATTGAAGTCGGTGAAACGGCCCTTTTAGATGCTCGATGGGAACAGGCCAATCGAATATATGATTCATTGCGACAAGATAATAAAACCAGTCCGGTTGGTTATCTCTATCTGGCCGGTGTACTGCAGTCGAAGATGATTGCTTTTGAAGAAAATATAGAAAGCGAGCGGTTTTTTACTCTTCTCGATAGTACAATTATAATATCTGAGAAAATATTGACCCACTGCTCGAAAAGAGATTCGGCACTCTGTTATCTGTTTTTGGGTCATCAGAATGCATATCGAGCGGTGTGGGAATCGCGGTTTGGCTCCAATCTGTCAGCTATCAGTTATGGTTTTAAGGCCAGAAACAGGTACATCAAAGGAGTCGAAGTCGATTCGACATTGATTGATTTGTATTTTGGTTTGGGGTCGTATCATTACTGGAAGACGGTGAAAGCGGGGATATTGACATATATCGGGCTTTTTAAAAATGATCGCAGGAAAGGAATATATGAGATAAGTTGCGCGATTGATTCATCGCTTTTTTCAAAAAACGCCGCCCGCTCGGCGATGATCTGGGTATATATAAACGAAAAAGAGTATGACCGGGCGATAGAACTGGCCGGGGAGATGCACAATAAATATTCCAACGGCAATTTTTTCCTCTGGCCGCAAGCCGAATCATATTTTAAGCTAAAAAAATATCCGGAAGCAATTGAAATATACGGGACTATTCTTGATCGTCTAAAAGCTGAACCGGGGAATTATTTTAATATAATCGAGGCGGTATATTATCTATATCAAAGCTATATCAAAAGTAATAAAAAAGAAAAGGCCGGGAAGATGCTTCTGTATTTTAATTCGATTAAAGATAATTTCCCCAAGCAAACCCGGCGCAAACAGCGCCGCAAGATATCATTCTTAAGCAGAAAATTTTGAATTGATTTGGATTCATTGTCTAAATATCATAAATTATTGATAATATGAAAAACGATAAACAACAGATAAGTATTAAACTGACGGCTGAAGTGTCGTGCGCCGGTTGAGCTTCCAAGCTGGGGCCAAAGTTTTTGGCCGATGTCTTAAATAATTTGCCGGTGGAAACCAATTCGAATCTTCTGGTCGGTTTCAATACCGCCGATGATGCCGGTATTTATAAAATCAGTGACAAGCAGGCGCTGGTGCAGACAGTTGATTTTTTCCCGCCGATAGTCGATGACCCGTATATTTTCGGGCAAATTGCGGCGGCCAATGCCTTATCCGATGTTTATGCGATGGGCGGAAAACCGCTGACGGCGCTTAATATTGTCGGGTTTCCGCCGCAGATGCCGCCGTATATCCTGACCGAGATACTCAAGGGTGGCGGAGGAAAAATCCGTGAAGCCGAAGCGGTGGTGGTTGGCGGGCATTCGATAAAAGATAATGAACTCAAATACGGTGTCGCCGTGACGGGTATTATTGATATCGATAAAATTGTCACTAACAGTAATGCTCAAATCGGCGACAAGCTGTACCTAACCAAACCTTTGGGAACAGGTATTATCACCACCGCTATTAAAAACAAAACGGCTGATACTGAGTCGGTTGAAAATGTGATGAAACAAATGACGCAGTTGAACAAAACCGCCTG
>CBFCZE010000104.1:0-9948 GCA_965602655.1 uncultured bacterium | reverse complement strand
CAAGTAGATACCGTCTTAGTTGTCAAATTGATATTTGCTGTTAAATGGTATTTTGTTTTTCAAGATAGCCTGAATCATTATTAATAGTTTTTTCATTACAGCTACCAGAGCCAGCATTTTCGGTTTTCCTTTTTTTAATAATTTTTGATAGAATGTTTTTAGTATAGGATTATGGTATGCCGCAACCAGGGCTGGCATAAACAGAGTTGTTCGCAGTCTTCGATCGCCCTGTTTTGCGATTCTTGCTTTACCATGGATAGAAGTTCCCGATTGTTTTTGAGCCGGTGCCAGTCCGGCATGGGCGGTCAAGGCATTGCGGCTATAATCACGTAAAGCATTTTTACCATAGGCCAGAACTCGCACCGCCGAATGATTTGAGATACCGGGGATGGAACAAAGAAGTTTCACATCTTGCTTAAGTTCTTTGTCCTGACCGCAGAGTTCGACAATGGCTTGTTCAATTTTTTCCAACTGCCGATGCATTGTTCTCTCAAGAGCTTTCTGAGTTTGTTTGATGACTTTTGGGATGTCTTTTAAATACTTTTGGCCGTGTTTTCGATTACTCCATTGCCCCTGTGCCTTGCCAATCCGGTCCGCTTCCACGACCAGATAATAAAGCTGGCGAATGGTTGATGACTCTGGTTTCCATAATGATGGATTCTGGCTTTGAGCAAACGATAAAATAACCTGAGAATCGACACTGTCTGTTTTGGTTCGACGAAGTTGAGCCTTGGCATAGGAAGCAATCTGAGCCGGATTGATGACACTGACCGATATATGATGCTCCTGATGTAAACAACAGGCCACCGAATAACCGTAAACTCCAGTCGCTTCCAGGCAAAAATGCAACGGCGCATCCAGGGCCATCTTTTTGGCCCATTTTACTATTGCTTTGATACCGGATCTACTATGCTTGAAACAACGCGGTTTCCGTCCCTCCAACGCCGCTACCAATTCACTGGCACCAACATCAACACCAATGTAAAAAGATGACTTGCTCATCGTATCCTCCTTCGTTATCTTAAATTTTGGAAGCAGATGCTAACCTTGTAAATGCAGGCTGATCCGTCAATGCGGGTCGCCTAAGATACCGTTCAGCATCGAGCTATCCGGTAAACGAATCAGGAGAACTTATCTACAAAACAGGCTCACGCGGCCTAAGGGCAGAAACAGTTTCATCCTGATTCGTTTTAATATAACAAATATCTTGAAAGTAAGATAAAAGGGCAGGAGCCGTGTGCTCCTGACTATTTAAATAATAACTTACAATAGGAACAAAATATATTTAAATAACATATACCGGGCATATCAATGTCAAAATGGTTTTTATATAACACCGAATAAATATATATCGGCTTATCTCTATAACAAATCTTTTTTTTAAAGTAAGTGTAAGAAAACATTACCTACTGCGACAGCTTCACTGAGATGTTTAAATCAAAAAAGAGGAGGTTATGTTTCAGGTCAATTAACCGGGATCCGAACGGATTATTCAGTAGCGGGGAAATGATGTGTTCTTGCGTGTAATTGTAAAATCGCGGCTTTCGAATATGAATACCCCAAAAATAGGAGAATTAAAATGTATAGGCTGTTAATCCATTTTGTGCGAAGTTTTATTGCATTATCTATTTTAACATTATTAATGGTTTTTACCATTTATGGTATTTCAAATAGTGAGGTTTTATTTTCAAATGAGGCTGATTGGCAGGCAGGCGTAGGATCGTGGAATGCCGGTATTGCGTGGGGAGATATTAATGGCGATGACTATATTGATTTAGCAAACGCCCAAGGAATTGACGTCTACGTTGCATCAGTATTAGTTTATTTCAATAATAATGGACATTTATCAGCAACTCCTGGCTGGGAGTCCGATTATAATGGGTATAATTGCATGTTGCAGCTTGGCGATTTGGATAATGATAATGACCTTGATTTGGTAGTGCCCAGCGTTGGCAAATTTGGTGCCTATACGCCTCAACTGCAAACAATTTACTTTAACAACAATGGCTTTCCAGCAAATCCGAACTGGTCTTCGGACCCGATGAATGCCTGGTCGGCCGCTCTCGGTGATCCTGACGGCGATGGTGACCTTGACATTGTCTTTGCTGATGGTGGCGGTGCTGGCGCTCGAACCTTAAAAATATTTTATAATAATGGCGGAGAATTCAATACCTCTGCGGATTGGGAATCAGATGTTTTTTATAATACTATTGATGCGGCATTTGCGGATATTGATTTGGATGGTGATCTGGATTTGGCAATAACTGGTATTGGATGGGGTGTTAGGGTATTTTATAATTATGATGGTACTCTGGAAACGACGCCATCTTGGGGAAGCGGTTCAGGTGTTAACGGTGGGCCGCATCTGGCATTTGGTGATATCAACGATGATGGATATCCTGATCTGGCAGTGACCGGCGGATTGGGCGCGGGATTTGTGGTACTAAGGAATATTGGCGGTACGCTTGAAACGACGCCTTTCTGGACAAGCGACCCTTATAACTCGTGCGCGGTCGCGTGGGCCGATGCTGATGATGATGGAGATCTGGATCTGGCTGGATGCGGATGGCTAAATGCACCTGTCGGTATTTTTGAAAACGACGGTGGCGTGCTTTCGACATCATACGTTTGGTCTGAGACTGTCGGCGGCACCGCCCAAATGGTGGCATGGGCTGATTATGATCAAGATATGTTGGTTGAAACATCCAAAAACATAACTGCTGATGGAATTATAAAACTTTACGCACTGGATCATAGACCGATTCATGAATTGATTTCAATAAAAATTGATGGGATTCCTTTGGATTATAGTCAGTATTGTTTTGATCCTCAGGAAAATTGGGTTTCACTTGCATCTCCTCCCGCAATAGGCAATACTGTGTCAATAAATTATTCATATAGTCGGGATCCTGATTTATCGGTAGCTACTACGGGAGTATACATTTTTAATAATCAAGTCAGCACTCAATATTTTCCTACATATACTTTTATCTCAACCGATTTTATTGATGACGGCGAAGATGGCTTTTTTGATTCCGGCGAGACTGCCAGATTCTACTTTACCTTAAATAATGAACACACCACAGACCACAATGTGACCATCACCATGACCTCAAGTAATCCGGATATTGTATTTACAAATCAGTCTGCGTTTTTCTCAGTAATTGAAGGGGATAATACTACTGTAAATAATCTTTCAGAACCGTTTGAATACATTATTCCCGAAATGGAGACCCCCGTTTTTGACACATTCTTCATATCTATCGAGTCGGACCTTGGAACCTATCGGGACCAGTTCCAGTTTATTCAAGAAACCGGCCGGACAGAAATATTATTGATCGACGATGACGGGGGAGAAAGCTGTGAGGATATCTTCTATGACGATTTATTTGATTTGAATATCCCGTCACATACATGGACAACCGGAATGCGAGGATCACCAACAGCGACAGATTTAGAAAAATATCGCATTGTTTTCTGGTTTACCGGTGAAGAAAAAACCGATTGTCTGCAGTCTGACGATATTGTTGCAATTAAAGATTATCTGGATGGCGGAGGAAATCTTTTTCTTTCTGGATTGGGTTTAGCCGGCGAATTATCATTGGAGGATCCGGCTTTTCTGGAAAATTATTTGCATTGTAGCTATGTACAGGATCGATCCTATCATCTACATGATGGTCTTGAAGAAACCCTCTATGACGGAATACAAATTAGACTTTCAACTTTGCAGACCCTGCCGGGGATGGAAAAAATATCGGCGATGAATGGCGGACAGCCTGCTCTCAAATTTGGTAATACCGCCACCAGCTATTCGGCCATAAGTTTTGCCGATTACAATAAAGTAATCTTTATAACCTGGGGTTATGAGTTAATATCAAGCAGCTTCACTGATCTGGGTTATGCGTCGCGAATTGAAGTTATGCAAAGAATTCTGGATTTTTTCCCTGCTTATATCTGCGGAGATGTTGATGGTTTGGAGGGTATCAATATACTGGATATAGTTTTTCTGCTAAATTATAAATATAAGGGCGGTCCAGCTCCGGATCCGATAAATGCAGCCGATGTGGATGGTGTACCACCAGTAAACATTCTGGATATTGTTTATCTGTTAAATTACAAATACAAAAGCGGGCCAGAACCGGTGTGTCCGTAGAAAATTCAAAAAATAGAAATAATATTAATTAATGGGCCGGTTATTCCGGCCCTTATTATTTTATTTACTATCACCCGGCAGGGGTGGCCCATAGCTTGCTATGGGAAAATTAGTTCTGGTAAGTCGAAACCCAGAAAAGAGGTTTCGACATTTTCTACAAAAAAAGGCCGGAGTCGGAGACTCCCACCCTACTATAGTAACAATCCTCATACCGAAATTAGAAATGTTTTATATAGTCTGTTGACCCTGAATTTCGTATAATTTAATAGAATCGAGACGGTATAGGTCTCGACCGAACTGAATCTTTTTGCTTAAGATTACTGTTTTAGCGAAATTTATAACAGCAATCCAATATTGAAAGAAAGAAGGATAGTATGATAGAATTTGATCCGAAAAAATTGATGTTACTAAAAAAGAAAATGGACTTGGCTTCGGTGAAATTTGATGAGCAAATCGCGCAGGCCATGAAAGGACCGATTAATATAGACGTCATTTCCAAATCCTTATTCAGAATGAATGGTGCCTCCGCCAATATTTTCTCCTATATAAAGCCATACCTGAATCGGAATTAACTGCCTTGCCATAAATGGTCGCTTTTTATGACTCGCCGAGATAGTTAACCTCAAAATCACCACCAAACCGCCCTTAATCTCTTCAACACACCTATATATAGATGAATTAATTATGGTGTAATGAAAAAACAATTTTACAGCAAAACTGATATGCTATTTAAAAAATTAAAAAAAACCATACAAAACGAATCCATTTCGTTTGGCACATCATAAAATATTTGGCAACAAGAAATGCTTGACAGGAAATCAGATGTTTATAAAAACTTTTTATTGACAAAACAAACCCATTTTGTTGTAAAAGTATAAAGCAATATAGCTTACAAGGATTTTTTACTATTTTTATGCAATCAGAAAACTTATTTTGATTTATCATGGACTTAAAAAAATATATCCGGGAAATGGGCGGCAAAAATCGCGTCGATCTGACACTACTGGCCGGAAACCCCGAAGCATTACAATTTCTCATCAAATCTATGGCAAGACCATTTGTAAATTATAATATCGACAAAGTCGTTGCGCTGGAAGCGATGGGATTTTTATTCGGAGCCGGTGTCGCTCTTGAATTAGGCACTGGAGTGGTTATGATAAGGAAGGGGGACAGTGTCCCTTGGACGACAAAATCTGCCGAGTTCACCGATTATACGAATAAAACGAAACATTTTGAAATCGCCGACGATGTTTTAAAACCAAATGATAAAATTCTTATTGTCGATGATTGGTCTGAAACCGGGGCTCAATTAAAGGCCGCCATATCTTTGGTGGAAAAAATGGACGGGATTGTATCCGGTGTCGCCTGTCTAAACATCGATCCGCAGGCCAGAGCTGATAAGGTTTTATCCAACTACAATATGTTTTCCGTAATCGAATATTAAATAATTAACAAGAGACCTATTATTTATCCGGTTATTTATCCGGAACCGTTTCATTAAATTATACGCCATACCCGCAATATTCACTCTAAACTAATGATAACCTTCTGCCGATTAAATAGTTAGGTATGTCGTTCAACCTCGAAATAGAAAAAAACGGGCATTATTTGCTTGTCTCTGCTTCCGGTATTCGGACTCGTGAGACACTCGCATCAATAGCCAGAGAGGTCGTTGATGCCTGTGCAAAACATAATGTTGATGCGGCTCTTGTTGATATCAGCAATCTTGAAGGAAGGATATCTATAAGCGATTCCTATTCAATTGCTACCAAGGAGCTTCCAAAATTGAATCAACTTGGAGTTCTTAAAAGAGTGCTTATGGTGGATACGGGAAAAAACAGTGAGCGGATTCAATTTTTCGGACGTATCGCCAGGAGCCTGGGAATTAACATTCAAGTATATACGGATATCAAAGAGGCAAGAATGTCGATACTTTCTGAAGATAGCTGCAAATCGCAATAGCCTTGTATGACCGTAACACTCACCCAAAATTTACCAATATATTCGGCCATAATCACCTCACTTTCTATTATTGATACTACTGATTTTAATTAATATTCAAGTCAATAATTCTGAAACCAAATCACTACGCCCGGAAAGCTTCATAATTTCATTATTATATAAATTGCGGGTACTTTTTGATATACAGATTATTAATAAATTATCGGTTTTATCATAATAAGGAGAGAAAATGAAAGCAAATAAATAACATTTATATTGACACAATTGCGAATTTTCCGTAAATTGTTATATAACTTCATATAGGCAAAAAAACTAAATTGTATCTTTATTATGAGGAGCACATTATGAGTAAGGCAAGGTGCATTCTAACAATTGTCGGACTGGTTATTATGCTGTCTCCGACAACTTTCGCCCAGGAATATATCTGCGGCGACGCTAATGACGATGGAATTATTAATATTGGCGATTTCACAATATATTATAATTATCTCTTTGATCGCAATGATGATCCCATTAATCTCGATGCCGCTGATGTTGATAGTATAAGAGGGGTTACTCTGCATGATGCCGCATTTTTTGTTTATTCGTATTTTGATACAGGCCCGGACCCATACTGTTTGCCATTCCCGGATTCGATCCTCCCGGTAACAGACGATATTCTTGAAATACGAAACACACTGGTTCCAGCCGGAGCGACCGTCGTTAAAATAGATTTACATATCACATCAAGTACCGGCGAAAAAATATATGGTGCTTCATTTCCATTTAGCTATTCCTGCGCAACATCGGACATTGAGCTCTATGATATTACCTTCCCCGAAAATGGATTACCTACTACCAACGCCGCTTTTGGTGACAATATTTATGCCAGTGAAAATAAGGGGCTGGTAGGGTTCACTACATTCACAATGTACACCCCTTCTCCCGACGATGGTCTGATTGCATCACTTTGGTTTACAATAGATGCCTCAACGGAAGAACAGACTATTATCATCGAACCAACGACAATAGCACCAAGTAATATAGTTATTTTCTCAAAATTAACAGAGGAGCCGAAACTGGAGGCGTTTTATCCAACCATAGTTGATGTCCCGGTTCATGAAACGGACACCGACCTCGATGGGATCGGTGATGATTTGGATAATTGTCCCACAACCTACAACCCTAATCAGGAAGATGCCGACACTGATGAAATCGGCGATGTCTGCGATAATTGTCCGAACATTTCGAATACAAGTCAAACTGATAGCGATGGTGATGAATTAGGCGATGTTTGCGACAACTGTCCGGACGATAACAATCCGGGGCAGGAAGATGCCGATAACGATAATGTCGGTGATCTGTGCGATATCTGTCCCGAAGATTACGATCCGGCTCAGGCCGATACCGATGATGACGGGATAGGCAATGCCTGCGATAATTGCCCGGATGTTGCCAATCATTCTCAAACCGACAGCGATGGCGACGGATTCGGCGATGCCTGCGATACCGGACCCGTTTGCGGTGACGTAAATAATGATAATCGCCTAAATATTCTTGATGCAGTTTATATTATAAATGCCCTGTACAAGGATGGCCCGCCTCCGGAATGTCCCTGGATGATAGAATAAAATAAACATAAATAGGCAGAAGGGAAAATATGCGTATTTCAAAGTTAATTTTAATCGGCCTGAGTATAGTTGTACTGATTGCTCCATCCGTTGTTTTTTCGCAGGAGTATATGTGCGGCGATGTCAACAATGATGAGTCGGTAGGTTTACAAGATATCATCTATTTACTTAATTACCTGGTCAAGGATGGTCCTGCTCCAGCTGATATTGGAGTGGCCGATGTTGATAGTATTGCAGGAGTTACTCTCCATGATGCCACTTTTCTAACATATTCCGTCTTTGGAGGAGGACCGGCGCCATATTGTCCCCCATTCCCTGATTCAACTCTTGAGGTCACAGAAGATGTTCTTGAGATTCGAAACACGGCGGTTCCACCTGGAGCAACTATTGCAAAAGTTGATATACATATTACCTCATTTACCGGTGATCCAATTTATGGCGCATCTTTTCCTTTTGAATACTCATGTGAAACATCAGATATAAATCTTTATGACATCACCTACCCTCAAGGCGGCCTTCTATTAAAAAATATTCACTTTGAGGAAATCTATTCACAATACGATAAGGGAATAGTTGGGTTTTCACGATTTCCATCAGTAACCGACCCTATTGACGGATTAATTGCGTCATTATGGTTTACAATAGATGCCTCGGTCGAAGAACAGACTATCGTAATAACACCATCAACTTTGCCTCCGAGTAATGTTGTTATTTTCTCAAAATTAACGGCAGAGCCAAAACTGGAAGCATTTTATCCAACAATAGTCGAGATCCCGGTGTTTATAACCGACACTGATCTGGATGGTATTGGCGATGAAATGGACAATTGTCCCCTAACCTACAACCCTAATCAGGAAGATGGCGACACTGATGAAATCGGCGATGTCTGCGATAATTGTCCGAACACTTCGAATACAAGTCAAACTGATAGCGATGGTGATGAATTAGGCGATGTTTGCGACAACTGTCCGGACGATAACAATCCGGGGCAGGAAGATGCCGATGGTGACGATGTCGGTGATCTGTGCGATATCTGTCCCGACGATTATGATCCTGCTCAGGCCGATACCGATGATGACGGCATCGGCGATGGGTGTGACAACTGCCCCACGGTCGCCAATCATTCTCAAACCGACAGCGATGGCGACGGATTCGGCGATGCCTGCGATACCGGACCCGTTTGCGGTGACGTAAATAATGATAATCTCCTGAATATTCTTGATGTAATTTATATTATAAATAATCTGTACAAGGATGGCCCGGATCCGATATGCCCGTGGATGCCAGAATAAAATAATCATAATTAGACAGGGAAAAAAACATGCGTATTTCAAAGTTAATCTTAATCGGCCTGAGTTTAACTGTATTGATTGCTCCATCTATCGTTTTTTCGCAGGAGTATACATGCGGGGATGTTAATGACAATGGAGTCATAGATCTGAATGACATGGCCTATATATTCGATTACCTGTTTGGTATTCTCGAAGAACCACCATATCCGGACGCCGCCGACGTTGATAAAATTCCCGGGATAACCTTTCATGATTCCAAATTCATAGCCCACCATAGATTATATTTGGGACCAGAGCCTTACTGTCCACCGTATTCGGATTCGACAATCCCGGTTACAGCCGATGTTCTCGAGATTAGAAATACAATGGTGCATACCACATTCAGCCTGGCTCGTGTGGACCTTCATATTACCTGCGCCGAAGAACTTGTCGCCGTTTCATTTCCATTTTCATATTCCTGCGCGACATCGCCCATAACGCTCGATTCAATCAGTTTTGAGGGGTCGGATTTTACTTATAATGGAATCTTTCGCGGAACAAATTTCCCGGCGGAGAGCAGGGGTCTTTTGGGAATGTTAAGATTAGTACATACCCAAACGCCCTTTGAAGGACATCTGGCTTCGCTATGGTTCACGGTCACTCCGGCCGGCGAGCCGCAGTATATCACAATTGAACCGACAACAATCTCCCCCAGTAACGTTTTGATATTTTCCAAATTGGCTCCGTCGCTGGTAGCCTTCGAACCTACAATTACTGAGGTTCCAATATATTCTGTGGATGCTGATTTTGACGGTATTCCGGATACTGAGGACAATTGCACTCAAATTGCCAATCCGGGGCAGGAGGATGCCGACGAAGACGGCCATGGCGATGTCTGCGATAACTGTCCGAATAAATTCAATGATGTCCAAATTGACGCAGATGGCGATGA
>CBFCZE010000103.1:0-10203 GCA_965602655.1 uncultured bacterium | reverse complement strand
TCAAATAACATAAAAATTCATATGGTATCCTTCAAAATCATATCCTTTATTCTTTGATAAGTCAACGTTTATTATTTCATCGGAGGAATCGTAAACATCGTCGATTTTGCCGCATTCGGTACAGCAGATATGATAATGTTTGTCGGTATCGCCATCAAAACGTGCCCTGGAACCGCCAACTTCCAGTTTTTGAATGATTCCCTTTTTTGAAAGCAGTTCGAGATTCCGATAGACCGTTCCCAGGCTGATTTTCGGCAGTCGTTTGCTGACTAATTTGTAGAGAGTTGCCGCAGTCGGATGCGATTTCACCTTTCGAAGCTCCTCCAGAATCACTTCTCTCTGGTGAGAATTTCTATGAAATTTTGAATCCAGCATATTGACTCCAAATAATAATAACAATTACTATTACTGATAACAGAATTATTAAATCAATTGTTCCCGAGAATTGAAGATTTTTTGATTATTTTGAAAAGATTTTATAAGCTATTGTTAGGTAGACTCTTGGCGCGCGATATTTATTTTAATAGGATCATCTTCCTTGATTCTGAAAGATTATTAGATTTTAGTTAATAGAAATATTTTCCGGAGGCAACGGACAAACAGGCTCCGGACCGCCTTTGTATTTGTAATTTATCAAATATACTATATCAAGAATATTTATTTTAGAATCACTATTAACATCTACCAAAGTGCCAATACACGTAATATAGCCATATTTATATAAATAATTTATCAACATAACTACATCTAAAATATCAATACTCTCATCATTGTTTATATCACCACAGATGTCATTACAATTCAAAGAACAACCAATGCCAAGTGCTCCAGTCAGCATTTCACTGGAATTATTGTTTGGAACACATGGTGAGCATGCTGAAATATGATAATTATGATTAAAAGCATCACAGAATTGGGGGTCGGCGGAGAATGAGCTTAAACCCGGATCAATATTTCCTGCATAATCTTCTGGTGTGTTACCCCAAGTGTTATTACAATTGAAGCTGGCCGAAGACCCATGTTGATTTGCAACAGCGTATCCTGAGTTATTTAAAAATATATTATTATATATTTGTATGCCACTCGAATAATACCAAATACAAATAGCACCGCCGTCATTACCATCGGAGATATTGCCAATAAAAGTATTGTTTCTAACAATTGTATTAGTGTTCGTGCCAATAAATAGGGCTCCGCCTTGACTTGCTGCATGGTTATTAATAAAAATATTACCTTCAATTAGAAAAGAAGTTCCACTGGGGCCAATCGCTCCACCAAAAGCACCATAGGCATCATTATTTATAAATATATTTCCAGTGAATCTTCCTTCACCGCCCGCAACACTAATACCAACAGGGCCATAGGATTGATTGCCCTCAAAATAGCAATCTTCAACAATTAAAAATCCTCCATCAAACATTCCTACAGCGCCCATAGAAGAGGGGCTTGGCTTAAAATTTGTAGTGTTCTCTAAAACGCAATTCTTTATAGTTCCGGATGAATAATCTAATTTAACACATCCCAGATTATGAGAAACATTAAGAATTGTAAATCCATCAAGAATAGATAATGTATCTTCGCAAGAAGTAAACTTAATCAAATTATCGCATCTGGCCGGATATGTTAAGATGGTATTTTCGGCACCGGTTTCGCTTTTGAGGCAAATTGCCTTACCCGAAAAATCAATAAGTTCTTCATATGTATTTGGAGCAACCAATACTGTATCCCCATTCGCAGCCGCATTTATACCTGCCTGAATTGTCGGCTGGCTGTCCGGAACATGAATTGTGGTTGAAAATGCCGAGACCGAAGCAAGAAGCATAACTCCGGTTGTAAAGATTCTTAAGATTCTCATCAGATTACCCCACACATTAAAGATTCTACTTGACAATATTCTTTTATTCGAAATCAGCCCCGGTGCCTAAACTCACATAAATATACCGGTTTTTACCTGTTTGTCAATGATCAATTGCCGATTTCTTTAAACAAATTCCCCACCAAATCACCCTTGATTCCTTTTGCACCCACGTGTACAATAATAACATAGAGTAAGAGAATTTCAATTTTGCAGCAAAAGTATTGTGCGAAAAACTAAAAACGGCAAAACAAAGCCATTTCATTGGACAAGTATGAAACAGAACAGGTTACAGGGAATTTTTGTGATAATCGCGCACAAACACAACCAACAGGTAGGCCGGACATTCTTGTCCGGCATAATATCAGGACAGACAGGAATGTCTGTCCTACCGTGTATGTGGCATCTACAATTAAATGATTTAATCGGCTACATATCCTGAACTTTTTGTCCGATAAACTGTTAAAATGCTTGAAGATAAAAATAAAATAGCTTATTCTCATAGCTATATTCGTCGTAAGAATATACAACGAGGATAAAAAACTATATAGCCTGAGGTAACAGATGAGAAAAATCTTGATAGTCTTGTTTGCTTTTATTTTGATGTTTAACTCCGGGCTTGTGCTTGGGAACGATCTTCCCCCGCTTCAAAAGGAGATATTTAGCGCCCGTAATAAAGTGATGCCGGCGCTGGTTCATATTCAGCCGGTTCTGACCGATTTCCGAACCGGCAAAATGATTAAACAATCGGTGGTCGGGTCCGGCGTGATATTTCACCCGGATGGTTATGTCGTTACCAATTATCATGTGGCCGGTAAGTCCGAACGGATTATCTGTACGCTTGGCGATAAAGAGCAGGTTAAGGCCGAACTGGTAGGCGGCGATCCCTCGACCGATCTGGCCATAATAAAATTGGATCTATCCGAATATGACGGTCAACTTACCGTAGCTGAATTTGGAAGCTCCGATACCGTGCAGGTGGGGCAGTACGTTCTGGCGATGGGTTCACCGCTGGCGCTGTCGCGTTCGGTTTCATGCGGTGTCATATCAACCACCGATCGTTTCTTCCCCGGTGAGACAAGACTTCCGTCGGGTGAGCGGACCGGGATTTATAATAACTGGTTACAGACCGATGCGGCCATCAATCCCGGTAATTCGGGCGGACCGCTGGTTGACCTTGACGGCAAAGTTATCGGGATAAATTCGCGGGCGACCCTGTTTGCCAACAATATCGGTTTTGCCATACCTGTCAATATCGTCAAAGAGGTTGCCGAACAGATTCTTGACGGCGGCAAGGTTCTCCGAAGCTGGATAGGGGTCAGGTGCCAGGCGCTTCAGGATTTGGAGGGATGGTTCGGGACGGCTCGAAATGAGGGCGTTTTGATTGCTTCGGTCGATCCACGTTCACCGGCCGAAGATGCCGGGCTTTTGGCGGGTGATATTGTTCTGGAAATAAATGATGGTCCGGTCTCGGCCCGTTTTGAAGAGCAGTTGCCCGATTTTTATAAAAAAATCGCCGATTTTCCAATCGGATCAGAAATTAAAATGGCGGTACAGCGCGGTAATGAAAAAATTTCAATAAATGTCACCACGCATGAACTCGGCGAAATCATGGGTGAAGACCTCGAATGCAAGGAGTGGGGATTCACGGTTAAGGCAATAACCAAACAGATGGCCGTCGAGAATCAGCTTGATGATACTCTTGGTGTTTATGTGGCCGGGGTCAAAAGAGTGGGTGCCGGGGCCGAGGGAAATCTGAATCGCGGTGATGTTATCAGGGAAATAAATGAAATAGTGATAGATAATTTTCAGGAGTTTTATAATAGGTACATCGATTTGACCGATACTAAAGACGACAAGGTTCTTTTGACTATTGAATCATCAGGTAATACGAGGTATATACTATTGAAAGTGGACTACGATGAAACATCGGAGAGCGAGGTGAACAATGAATAGATATGCAAATTTACTTTTCCTTACCCTTTTAATAATAGTTCCGACCTCAGCGACCATGGCCTATGACTTTGATTATGATCGAATCTCCAAAGAGGCCTCAAAATATATGGTGGTTATTGATATTGAGGTGGAAGTTTCGTATGGAACGCAATCGACCGAAATGAAAAATCGGACGCTCGGGACAATCGTTTCATCGGATGGCCTGGTTATTTTCGACGGCAGCCCGATTAATGCTGACGATCCGTTTTCGGTTATGTCGGGAATGCAGGTTAATATCGAACCGAAAAAAATTGATATTACATTAATGGATGAGAGGATTTATCAGGCGGAATTTATCGGTATCGATCAATTTACCAAACTCGGCTTTTGTAAAATTATTTCTGATGAAGAAGGGAAAAAAGAAAAATTCGAATTTCTGAAATTAAAGAAAAGAGATGATTTCAAAATAGGTGAGATGCTGACCGTTTATATGCTGCTTCCCAATTACGTAACACCGCCGCTGGCGGTTGATGTCGGGATGGTTTCGACTATAATCGACGAACCGGAAGAGTTTGTCCTGACGGTTGGATTCAATGAGCTGGAAGCCGCGTCGGTTATATACGATATGTCAGGAACCGCGGTTGGAATTCTGGTTAGATTAAGCAATCAGGGACAATCTGAGTTCGGGTCGACATCAAATGGATTCACCAGTATTGAAGATTTTATGCCGCTTCTGGGTATTGGTGACATTGACAAGATACGGAAGCTTATTGAAAATCCGCCGAAAAAAGGGGAGATAACACGCGGCTGGCTGGGGATACATCTTCAGGCGCTGACAGCCGATATGGCCGAATTTTGGAATCTGAAAATTGCCGGCGGAATTATTGTCAATGATGTCGTTAATGATTCACCGGCGGATAAGGCCGGATTGGAAACCGGGGATATTATTGTCAAACTAAACGGCCGCCCGATTGAAGTTGACAGTGAGGAGACCCTTCCGATTTTCCGTCGTCAGATATTGGAGTTTGCGGCCGAAACTGAAGTCGATTTTGAAATCTTTCGCCGCCAAGACGGTGACGTTGATACGCTTAACATGACCGCCACCCTGACCCGGGCACCTTTAAGTCCGGGAGAAGCTCTCGATTTTGAAGACAATAATTTTGAAATGAAACTTCGCAATATGGTATTTGCTGACTATTCATTCTATAACCTTGATAAAGATAAATTCAAAGGTGTCGTTGTCAAAGAGCTTGAGAGCGGAGGATGGGCTTCGGTTGGCGGTATCAATCCCGGTGACATTATTCAGTCAATAGATGGCAATAAGGTGACCGATATCGAAGAAACCAAAGAGTTACTGTCCAATATTGCTGAGACTAAGCCGAAGGAAGTTATTTTCTTTGTCTGGCGCAATAACAAAACTCTCTTTATTAATATCAAGACCGATTGGTAGACTTTATATAGAACCGAAAGTTACATTATGTGATTTATAAAAGAAACCGCCGGGAATAAATAAATAAACCGGCGGTGAGTCAGGGATGGAGATTTTTATCACTCCACTTTGCTTTACGTGGAAATTATTTTACAACTAACTCCCGAGCTTCAATAGGCTTTAACTGCAGCATTATACCTATCCGTCCGAAGTCATCCCCAACCGTCAGAAGTCGTCCCGATACAATTATTGGCATACGTAGCAGAGAATTGTCCGCAGCCATTTGCTTCATTATCGTTTTTCGATCCGGAACTTCGGATTCTGCCTTCTTCTTTTCACTGCCCTTGGAGTTCCCGTTAGAATTATAAAAATGTTTAAGATCAAAATTTCTCAGGAGTTTTGAGATCCGGTTAAAATCCAATGGCTGAGTCTTGACATCATGTACATTAAGAATTATATCCTGTTCCGATAGAAATTTTTCAACATTTGAGCAGGCGGGATCATCAGGGTTTGAATACAGTGTGACTCTTTTTTTCATTTTTCTCCCTAAGCATGAAACGCATCGAACATTTTTTAGTACTCTCTTATTTGTTATACGTCAAAATATTTTATCCGGCGATGAATCAGGATGTCAATCGATGATGTCAACAATCATGCAAATCAAGATATCAATTAGAGTTGTGGGGCTGAGTACTCTAAATTGAAGCGGCATTTCACCGCCGGATTCACATTTGACGCTCAATTTTCATAAACCAAAAATATTTTATCTTCGGTCTATCATTAACTTAAACGGAAGATAACGCATTTTTTTAAGCATCGTCAATAGGTGTATATTACGTATATCAATACGTATAATTTATTTGTGAGATCTAAGATATGTGGCCAGGCCAATATTCTTATTTGTAATTTCGAGTTTTTTCCTGATTTGTTCACGATGTTTGAAAACTGTTAGGAGAGAGAGGTTTAACTTGACAGAAATCTCTTTCGAAGAAAGACCGCTTTTGATTAGTTCACAAATTTCAGATTCTCGAGCCGTCAATGTCCCAAAATTGGCCTGAAAACTGTCCATATCCTTTGCAAGAACCGCCTTAAGAGCCATCTCCAAAGTCTCTATTTCTCGGGATTGTTTTGAGCCCATCTTTTTCTTGAGTCTTTTTAATAGCGGCAATACTGCCTTTCCTATTTCTTTTTGAATTTTAAATAAAGAATCACGTCGGTCATCTTCAATATGGCTAAGAACCTGTTTTAAAGTTACATTTTTTTCCTGAAGGGCATTGCGTTCGGCCTCAAGTTCCTCCGTTGTTTTCTTAAGCATTTCTTCGGCTATTTTCCGCTCTGTTATATCATGAGATATAATAAGAACGCCATATATATTTCCATTGGCATCTCTGGCAGGTTGGAGATTTGAGGCGAACCATCGCTTTGCCGTCGGCAGTTGGATATGATCCTCAACCTCAAAACCGACACCGGTTTCAATAACTTTTCTATTTCTTTTAATAAGTTCGTCAGCAATATCCGGAAAAAGCTCCTGCATTGATTTCCCAATAATAGCTTTTGTTTGTACTCCAAAATAATTAGCGCTGGTATCGTTGACCAAAATCACCCTGCCATCTAAATCAAAGAGTATAATAGGGCTGTCGGCACTATTAATAAGCAGCCTATAACTTTCTTCGCTATTCCTGAGAGCGTCTTCCGCCTGTTTTTGGAGAGTGATATCGCGCAATGTACCTATCATACCGATGGAATTACCCGACTCATCGCGAAGAATTGAATTGTGCATAATGGTTGGAAAAATAGACCCATCCCGGTGCTTATGCCAGATTTCGCCGATAAATACCCCGGTTCTTTGAACTGTCTTAGCGGCCTCTCTGACTGATGCTATTTGGTTTTTATTATGAAAGATAGTCAGGTTTTTCCCAATTAGTTCATCCGGAGTATACCCATGCATTTCAGCAAAAGCATTATTTATAAATTGGATATTGCCATTCAAATCAGTAAGCGCCATACCTTCGGTGCTTTGTTTAACCATAGAAGATAAAAGTTTCAGCTGTTCCGCCGCCTTATGTTGTGTTGTTATATCTTGTGATAAAACAAGTATAGCGTAGAGCTCTCCTTTGGAGTTTCTGACTGGATGGAAACTCGAACTGTACCAACGCTCACCCGATGCAAGCTCAATTTTATCTTCGTACCTGTCGCCGCTTCCCGTATCAATCAGTTTTTGTATTCTATCTTTGCTTAAATTGGCAACCTTGGGAAGAAGTCCATAAATTGATTTTCCAACGAAATCGTCCGGGACACCGCCAAAGCCCTGGGCACCAACAGTATTAATTGCGAGGATATTTCCTTCCAGAGATATATATGTGACCGATATTTCAACATCCTCGAAAATTGACTTGTATTTGTATACATCGGAGTCTATTATGTTTTCGTTTCGTTGAGGTGATGATTTTGCCGGTTTTCTTTTTGATTTTCCCTGTCTTTTGACTTTTTTAAATTCTTTGGAAGGCATCCCTTAAAAGGCTCCTAATTCTGCATAAATTAGCCCTATGGCTCATTTCTTATAAATCAACGTCTCTACATAATGGCTGTTTAATCAAGAATTCTCGCAGCATTGTTTTGCTGCCTCTACCAAACAATACGGTAATTTTTAATCTAATATATTTATTAATTAAAATAAATCAAAATTTTGCCTAATGATAACATCGGGCAAAATATTTCTTGGGAAGCGAAAAGGGAAAAAACAGTGACGAATCTATTCTAAATTCATGTTGTTACGTCAATATCGCTATTCTGGCTATCGGCATTGATATTGCCTTTTATTTCGTCATAAATTGTCAGGAATTTATCAAATGCTTTGCCGTTACCGCTTGGTTCGGATATTTCCGGTAAAACTCTGGTATTAGCCAGGGTAGTCTCCAACAGTTCCAGTTCGGCCTCAAAAGTTGCCGTTAAATCGGCCAGAAACTGTTCCATTGAAAACTGCGATGTTTCTTCAAGGGGAATTTCGCCTGTGAGCCCATCAGTTTCCGGAACAGGAATTTCTTCTGTTTCTTCGATGACAGCCAGAGGTATTTCATCAGTTGCCGGAGGTTCCGTTTCTACAGGTTCTTCGGTAACAGGATTTACTGATAAAACAAAATTATCGAAAGATGTGCGTATTTCGGAGAGCAAATTTCCGCTTTCGGAAATATTAGTTTTTATTTGGGTTATCTCATTATTAAAAGTCTCCAGAGCTGACGCGATAAGCAGTGATGCCTCTTCATCAATTTCTTCGGATCCAAGAACCGTGTTGATTTCATTACTTATAGTCTCAGAGAGAGTGGATAGGCCGGAATCGGCAACTTTGGCCAGTTCGGCCTGTTCAAGAGCGGTGATTTCATCATTAAAATTAATCCTTAATCGGACATCGGCCACACCCTTAAAATGACCATTTATGAGATTGCGAATCACGCCTCTGGGGGCATCTTTTTCAGTTTCGGTCGATTCAATATCTTCTTCAGGCTCTTCAATTTCCTGATTATTGGCCACAGGTTCTTCCTGTATGGTGGCCGGCTGAATGTCATTTGTGTTGGAGATGTTTGCAGAATATGACTGAATATTGGTTATAGAAGAAATATCCATAATTTTCGCTCCCTATTGATTTAGAAAACTGTTTATATAATTATTATATCGGCGGAAAATGAAAAAAATGGATGCCGCTTATCCTGAATTTGGACGAAAATCAGTTATTTATATATTCTATTATTTTATCAAAAACGGCTTTTTCCTCCGGCGAATTGGCAGGCAGATAACTTTTGCCGATAATATTCAGAAGCTCTACATACGATTTAAAAAAGCCATATCTGTTCTTTATTAAATCCATTTCATTTTCGGCAAGATTTTCTTCCAATCTCATCAACTCTATATAAGAAATTTCTTTTGAGCCGTATTTCTCTGATTCGGCCTTAAGATTTGTTCTGGACAAATTTCTCAAGTCGTAATAGATTGGGAGTGTCGATATATATGTAAAAAATTTGTCAACTCTGGAAACTATATCACCCATCAGTTTTAATCGTTGGGCATCTTTTCTAAATAATACTTCATCGAGTTGAGACTGTAGAATCCTGTTGGTTTTTCCTCTTGTGCCGCCCAAATAAAGAGGAATATTAACCAGACCACCCAAAAACCAGTAATCTTTTCGCTCATTTAACTCCGGATCAAACTCTGACCCGTATGAATATCCGGCATGCAAACTAATCTCGGGATAAAGTTTTCCCCTGTTTTGAGCCAAAAGATCGCGATAGAGGCCGATGGTTAGCTCGGCCGACTCCAGCGTCAGCGAATTATTAATGCCATATTCTATAAAAAACTGATCCAGGCGATGCTGAGTTCTCGTGTCGTCTGAAAATGATTCAAACCCGCGCATCAGACGTACCATGGCATTGCTGTCAAATCCGGTTCTGTCCGGAACAAATTTATTGTCTGCCGGCCGACTCCAGAGGCTGTTTAATATTACTCTCGAAATATATAATTCGTGTTTCGTTTTGAGCAATTCAAGTTGAGCTTTGATAAGGCGTTCCTTTAAAAGCAAAGAATTATCGTTTTTTGCAATTCCGAGTCGGTATTCGGTCAGAGCCATTTCGTGAAATTCTCTAAGACGATTTACAATATCGTTTAATGAGTTTACCTTATCCTCGTTTTCAATAATTGAAAGGAAAGTAATTGCGATCGTTTTTTTGAGATCCTGCTCGGCCTTTTGCAGGTCAATATTTTTCTTCGCCCTGTTTTTTTGAGCGGCATGAATCGCCTTTATGGCCGGATATGAAAAAAGTTTTTGTTCGACATTGAGATTGGCGAAATATTTTCTGTTTAAGGTGTTATTGTAAAAAGCCGCTTCAATTTCGTTGTCGGCGGTAGCCGCACCGGCCTGCGCCGTTATATTCGGCAGAAAAGATGAAAACGCCTTTTTTGCCTCCAGAACCGCCTGTTCATAAATTAAATTTTC
>CBFCZE010000102.1:0-10306 GCA_965602655.1 uncultured bacterium | reverse complement strand
TTCCGGATCCGCCGGCATTTCAAAAGGATCATCGATACCGGTGAAATTTTTTATAAGACCGCTCCTGGCTTTTTTGTAGAGCCCTTTGGGATCGCGCCGTTCGCACTCTTCCAGCGGACAATCAATAAATGTTTCAATAAAATCACCTTCAGGAACAATCTTCCGAACTCTTTGCCGATCACTGTTATACGGCGAGATAAAAGCACAAATAGTTATTATCCCGGCTTCCATCAGCAATTTGGCCGCCTCGCCAATCCGTCTGATGTTTTCCTGTCTATCCTCAAGAGAAAATCCCAGATCAGAGTTTAATCCATGACGGACATTATCGCCGTCTAAAACCATAACCTGGTGATTTTTATCGAATAATATTCTTTCCAACTTGCAGGCGATGGTCGATTTTCCCGAACCGCTTAAGCCGGTTAGCCAGATGATATAACTCTTATGACGGTTACGATTCTCACGGTTTCGGCGTGTTATTAATCCGGTTGGTCTGAAAAGATTTTTTGATTTTACGTGTTTTGATAATTTGTAATCATTATCAACTAATTTGGGTGGGTCAAATCTGAAAGTCATACCGATTTTAAACTCCATTTAAAAAATTTCGATACTATTAAAGATTAACTTACTAATCTGTTGTCTTTAAAATAGATATCGGTAATCTGTTCAAAAATTTAACAGCAATTGCGGGTAATGGAATAATAGAGAGTTTTGATACCTGGGATTTAGATTTTATGCCGAAATAGACAGTTTCAACAGGTTAGCCGGGATATTTCCCCACGATATAATCTTTTAAATACCGATTCTCGGTTTTACGGTTGGCGGCTAACAACTTAACAACATCTCCAATGGAAACTATGCCAGCCACTTCGCCATTATTAATTATTGGTAAATGGCGAAAACGGTTTTTAGTCATCAAGGCTTCAACCTCCTCGATATCGTCATCCGGAAGGCCAACCACTATATCTGTGGTCATAACTTCGCTTATCTTTTTGCCGAGAGCGACTTCTCCGGTTTTATGAAATTCACGAATAAGGTCACGTTCCGAAATAATACCAACAAATTCTCTCTCACCCAGCACAAGTAGGGCGCCAATTTTGTTTTTAATAATTGAGTCCATTGCATCTTTTAATGTATTGTCCGATTCAATTGTAAAAACTTTTGTGCCTTTGGCCTCCAAAATATTGCTTATTTTCATCCTATCTCCTTGACCGGGTTTATATTATATACGATATAGATTTAATATTTTATTGACAAAAAATGATTATCACTCCGGCGGACCGTATTCGAATTTTAATAAAGAATAAAGCAGAGCATCATAAAGATCGCCCTTATAATAATGATGTTGCCGGAGCGTGCCGTCAAGTTTAAATTCAAGCGATTCAAGAAGTTTGATTGAGCCCTTATTAAACGATGCGGTCTGGGCATACACTTTATTCAGGTTCAGATCAAGGAACAGATACTTTATTAAAAGCTGCAGCGCTTCTTTTGCATATCCGTTGCCGCGTTCTTCGGGGGCAATTAAATACCCCAGTTCAGCCGCCCGGTTTAACATATTCATATGAAAATAAGCAATTTCGCCTACCAGCCGGTGATTCTCCTTCTCGACGATAGCAAAACGGCCCTCGTCATCTCTGGGTTCTTTTTTTTGCATCTTTTTTACTTTCTCCTCAGGAGAAATTACTCTGATAGAATGACAACTCTGCGCCTGCGGATCGGATGCGTTAAACCACTGATGAATCTCCAGATAATCATCCGGAGCGGCCGCTCTCAAATATATATTTTTGCCGACCAGAGTGGGCGTTGTCGGAAATTGACTTAAATCCTCTTTTTTTCTCATATTATTTTCCTGCTTTACTATTTAACCAAATTCGGGCAAACCTGGCGGCAAATGACTGCCGCCTGCTAACCTATTGTCAACGTAGAAAAAATCGAATGGCTCTGTCAATATAAAATTATGTTGGGTATGACTTTGTGTAATTAATGTCTGTATCGAATGATATTTTTATTGACGATAACCGATAAAACATATAGAGTCATTATTATTATGAAGGAATTTAGATGAAGATATTCTTTCTATACCACTTCCCGGCTATCATTTATGGTCTGGTAATATTTCTGCTTTCATCGGTTCCGGGGATGAAATTGCCGGAATACGGATTTCTAAGAGCCGATAAACTATTACATTTCCTGGAGTATGCCTTATTTGCCATTTTGATTTTTAGATCGTTTTCACAATTGTTTCGCAAACAGAAATTCCATTATGTAATCGTAGTATCATCCTTTTTCCTGATTCTTTTTGCCTTACTCGATGAATATTATCAAAAATATATCCCCGGACGAGAATCTGATGTTGCCGATGTGATTCTTGACGTTCTGGGCGCTTCACTGATTCTATTTTCACTCTGGATAAGGCAACACCGCAATAATCAGAAAAACCTCTGAAACTGCATGAATATGCAATATTTTGCGTATTAGTTCATACCAAATAACTTGACAATCCCCAACAATATTGTATTTTAAGACTGGTAAGTTACATATATTTATTTACTTGCAATTATTTACTTTTTGCGGTTACTACGGTATTTAGTTTGCTAGGTCCATTAGTTGAGTAAAATTGGGACGATTATAGGTCATTGGATAATTATATTCTTTGACGCACTATATTGTATTGTGCGAAAACTTTATATATATGAGTATATTCGTTTTGGAAAATAACAATAATATAATTTATTTAAGACAAGGAGAATCATGATGAGACGTATTTGGCTGACATTCGGCCTTTTCTGTCTTGTAATTCTGGCCTTTGGCCAGGCCAATGCAGATGCGGAGTTAAAAGCAACATCTCCCCAGGCTACGGACGGCGCAATTACATTAGCAGATGCCGATTCTTTTCATGTTGACATCTGGATGAAAATAGATCCCGGCGACCTTGATCTATGCGGCAGCAAATTTGCCTTTGAATTTTACAGCCCCGATGGAAGTATCACATCTCTTACTCACCTTGCGGTTCCGGAAGGCGATATGTTTTTATCAACGCAATCTGTTGAATTCCTTAATGGTTTCTCTTCTATGTTTAATATGCTTATTTGGCCATATGAAAACGGCTGGGGAGATGGGTCTCTTCCTGATACAGTTGCCTATGATTTTGCTGGATTGAAATGTCTGCCGGACTCCATATTAAATGTAGCGGAACCGTATGAAGTTCCCTATCAGGAGTATGTTAGATTTAATTTCCGGGTTACCAATGATGGTATTTTTTGTATAGGCGAGAGTCATGATGGAGAAGAAATAGACTGGCTTTTTGATCGTCCTTATACCTTTACTCCTCAATGCTGGACCATCGGCGATTACACGCCTGACTACCCCCCGGAAATTACATGTCCGGCCGATGCCGAAGTCGAGTGCGGTGGCGCCTATGATCCTTCTGTTACCGGTACTGCCACGGCCACCGATGATAACGATACACCCGTTATTACATACAGCGATGCCGCTCCGGTTCAGGGTTCCTGCCCGACAATTATGACAATCACAAGAACCTGGACGGCCACCGATAGTAAACCTCAATCATCAAGTTGTGATCAGATTATTACAATAGTTGATAATACGGCCCCGGTCTTTACAACTGTTCCCGGTGCGGTTACGGTTGAATGTGATACCGAAACCGATCCGTCCAATACCGGTCAGGCTTATGCCAGTGATGCTTGCGACGACTCGCCTGATGTTACCTATTCGGACAGTCAGGTCGATAATGTTATTACTCGTACCTGGACGGCAACCGATGCCTGCGGAAATGATGTTTCTGCTGATCAAACAATAACAATTGATGATACGACTGATCCGACAGTTACTTGTCCGGCAGATATTATTGTCGATAATGATCCCGGCTATTGCTATGCAACGGTTGATTTTGTTATTGATCCGGCCACCGACAACTGCGATGAATCTGTCGATATAGTTGCCGATCCGGCTTCCGGCACTGATTTCGATTTGGGTACTACATTGGTTACGGTTACCGCGACCGATGATGCCGGCAACCAGGCTACCTGCACTTTTAATGTGACCGTTAACGATGTTGAAGATCCGACAATTACTTGTCCGGATGATATAGCACTGACTTGCGGTGATTCGGATCAACCCGATTTCACGGGTACTCCAACCGGTTCCGATTTCTGCGATGCTGAATTGGAATTTTCATTCGTCGATGCCGCTCCGGTTACTGGTGTTGTAACTCGTACCTGGACAGCTACCGATGATGCCGGCAACACTGCCACTTGTGATCAGTTGATCACTCTGGCCGTTGATGAAGAAGATCCGGTCTTTGTCGAGGAATGCCCGGCTGATGTTACCGTCGAATGCGATCAGATTCCGGCACCGGCCGAAATGACGGCAACAGACAATTGTGCCGGATTGACAATAAATTATAATGAAGTTAAAACAGATGGCGATTGTGCCAATTCATATACGCTTACTCGTACCTGGACCGCCGAAGACGGTTCTGGCAATACCGCTGAGTGTGTTCAGGTAATAACGGTACAGGATACGACTGATCCGACTTTAACTTCTTGCCCCGATGATATTTCTTTATATTGCGGCATGACACCGGATCCGGCTAACACCGGAACACCTGAAGCTACCGATAATTGCGCTGATCCTATTTATACCTATGAAGATGGTGAGATGATTGACAATGTCTTCACCAGAACTTGGACAATTGCTGACGCCTGCGATAATTTTATTACCTGTCCTCAGGTTATCACTATTGTTGATGATGAGGAAGCACCGGTTTTCGATCAGGGAGTCCCGTTCTCTGTTAATGTTGATTGTAGTGCTATCCCGGAACCTGCTGTATTAACAGCCACCGATAATTGTGACGCCTCAGTTGAAGTTATCTTTTCTGAAAGTATAATTCCGGGTGATTGTGAATATAACTATATTATAGTACGTGACTGGGTGGTTAATGATGCCGCAGGTAATTCTTTTGGATACAGCCAGAATGTCGAAGTTGAGGATACTCAGGCTCCGACATTCACTGTTTGTCCCGACGACATAACCGTTGCTTATGGCGATCCTTACGATGTTGGCACAACCGGTGATGCTTCAATTGAAGATAATTGCGACGCTTCGGCAACACTTGATATGGTCGAAAGCGATATGACCGGCGACGAAGTGTCCGGTTATGTATTTACCCGAACCTGGACAGCCGAGGATGTATGTGGCAATATATCAGATTGTGTCCAGACTATTACACTTGAAGGAATGGGTGACCCGTTCCTTGTCTCGGATCCGGAATCGTTTACATATGATGCAAAAGAATATGATATTATTGAAGGCGAGATGTTTAATATCTTTGAACAATATGATCGCCAGATCCAGATAACCGGTGCTACCAGTGATCAGCCATGGCTGATTATTACCAGCAGTTTCCCGGTTTCAACACCGAATGTTATATTCTTTGATATTGATTTATCGGAAGTGTTGTATGGTGACTATACCGCCGCAATTAGCGTAACCTCACCTGAAGCCCAAAATTCTCCTCTGGAGATTCCGGTTAACCTTCATGTTGATCCGTTTATTGCACCTCCTGATTCAGTTTGGGTTTCGACTGTTCCGGCCGTGCCCGGAGGAAAAGCGGTGGTCCCGGTATATTTCAAAAACAATGACCCGCTTTCAAGAATTAATGTTCCGATGGAATGGACACCCGATCATCTCGAATTTGATTCGGTTTCATTTGTCGGTTCGCGGGTCGAATATATAAGCGACTTCGAAAAAGGTTATTCGTTCAGCAATGCCACAAATCAGGTTCAGATTACTGTTGACCCGACCTTTAGCCCATACGTTCCGGGCGGTCGCGGCCTGCTGGCCAAAATGTATTTTTCCGTTAAAGGTGATGTTGTGACACCTGCCTTTACGGCCTTGAATTCCGCCTTTATTCCACCCGACGGATATGTTTACTTTGAAGATGAAGACGGTGAAGAAGATATTCCTATTTATACACCGGGTGGAGTTGTTATAGATGATCAGACCGCCTTTATCTGTGGAGGCGTTGTTGAAATTATCAATGATATCAAAGTTCCGGTTGAAGGTGCCACGGTTGAACTTTGGGATAGATTCCCGGTTGGAGCTCTGCAAACAACTGAATTGTCCGATGTTAATGGGCAGTTTGCCTGCGGAACTCTCGGTATTGTTCCGTTCGATGCTTACGCCTATAAAGAAGGGTACTATCCCGGGGTGGTTTCCGATATCGATTTCGGAACTCTCGGCATAGAGATTCTTTTGAGCAAAGTCCCCGAAGTTGTTGAGTCACCAAGCTGGGCAGCATATTTTAGCGGTGAATATTATGGAGGAAGCTGTATGAGCTATTTCCATAACATCCCGCTTCCGGTCGGCTCTGTTGTTGACGCCTTTACTAACGAATACCCGGCAATTCATTGTGGAACCTTTTACGTTGATTTTGCCGGCGAATACTTAATATATGTTTATGCCGACGACCCGCAGACTCCCGAAAAAGACGGCGCTTTGGAAGGCGATGAAATAAAATTCTTCATAAATGGCTATCCGGCCGCTACCGATGGACCGGTTTATTGGTCAGCATCTACTCAATTGATTGAAATCTGCTTTGACCTCTTCCGGGTTGAAACCAGAACCATTGAGCTTAATGTCGGTAAGAATCTGATATCATGGAACCTTGACACCCCGGGCGATGACATCGAAATACTTTTTGCCGATGTCATGGATAATGTGACTGCAATTCTTGGCTTTGAACAGGGCGGATATACCTACGATCCGATGTATCCCGAATTCTCAAATCTGTTCTATGCCGACCATCTTCACGGCTACTGGGTCGAAATGGATAATCCTGATGTCCTGACCATCACAGGTTCACCAATCGCCCCAACCACTCCGATTGCGCTCGAAAGCGAGTGGAACCTGGTCTCATACCTGCCTGATGTCGACTATGAACCAGCTTATGCTCTTGCCAGTGTTCATGATCAGCTTGAAGCGGCCTTCAGCTGGGATGATAAGACATATGATGCAGTTAATCCTGAATACAGTGATATGGAAATAATGGAACCGGGCTACGGATATTGGCTCTATATGTTCTCGGATGCAACATTGACGTATCCGGGAGTTGGTCCCACGACAATTTTTGGTCAGGGACCGGCCAAGTTCAATGTTGCTTTTCGGGAAAACGAAATTAAAACTTCAAGATTCTGGACTAATATTTACTCTTCCAATCTGACCCTTGACGGAATTCCGGTTCCACACGGTGCCGAAATCCTCGCTGTGGCCTCAGATAATAGAGTGGTCGGTTCCGGAACGGTTGGAGAAAACGGTCACTTTGGATTTATGCCGGTTTACGGTGACGATCCAATGACCGCCGATGTTGAAGAAGGTTTGCAGAATGGTGAGACATTCAGTCTGGTTATCGACGGTGTTAGAACTGCTGAGCAGTTCATCCGGATAACCGACAGCCACCGAATGGAAGTGAGTGAAGTAACAACTGCCAAATCGGGCGATAGATTACTTCCCAACCAGTTTGGTCTGGCTCAGAACTATCCGAACCCGTTTAATCCGTTTACATCGATATCATTCTCGGTTCCGATGGCGACCAATGTGACTCTTGAAGTATTCAATATCCTTGGCGAAAAAGTCGCCACACCGTTTAATGGTATGGCCTCTTCCGGAATTAATGAAGTTATCTGGGATGGCAAAAATGAATCCGGTAAATCGGTTGCTTCCGGAATTTACTTCTATCGGATGAAATCCAATAATTTTGAAAAAACTTGCAAAATGGTCTTGATGAAATAGAAGGATGTTATATATTCCAGATTCGGCCGCCGGAAAAAGGCGGCCGACAAGGAAGGTGGTATAAGTGAATACAAAATTGTCAAAACTGTTGTTTACAGCCGGCCTGTGTATGCTGTTCCTTACACTCCTGACATCCGTGGCTCTTGCTCAACCCAAGATGAACTCATTCCGTGGCGGTTTGGACGACAGATTCAGTACCTACAATGGTGTCATTGCGCCAATAGGCTCTTTAGTTGATATTTATGATCAGGATGGAGTCCATTGTGCCCGCGATACTATTGCGGAATCACCCGGAGCCGGAAAATATGGAAATGTTTCGGTTCTTGGCGATGATTCAAAAACCGAAGAGGACGAAGGTCCCAATCTCGGTGAAACCTTGATTTTCGAACTTAACGGGCGACCGGCCACAACGACCGGCCCGGATGATCCGATTTGGGACGGTTTTCCATTGCCTTTCAAAGAAGTGAATCTATCGGCCGAAGGAATAGTTACAGCCAACTTTACTGTTCCGGGCGATCAAACAGCTCTTGCCGGCGATGTCGTTCATTATTCGATTACAGTTGAAAACACTGGTAACGGAATTGATTTCTATACAATCACTGCAATTTCAAGCAATGGCTGGATTGTTAACTACTACGAAAGTTTCCATTATGCCGGCCCGGGCGAAACAATTGCGGTTGATTTTGACTTGATGGTGCCGCCGAGCGCTATGGCAACTACCGATCAGATTGAATTCACAGTAACTTCGGGTATAGATGATTTGGTTACGGTCTCCGGAAATGTGCTGACTACGGTTTCGGAAGCTACTGATGTTGACTCAGATGGTGGCTCCTCACTTCCCGGCGATTTTAAGCTTTATCAGAACTATCCGAATCCGTTTAATCCGGCCACGACTCTATCATTTGATCTGCCGAGTAGTTCGGTCGTCAATCTGTTTGTTTATGATTTGCTGGGCAGAAAAGTAAGCGAATTCGATCTCGGTGTTAAGAGTGCCGGAAACTATTCCTTCACCTTCGATGCTAAAGCTCTTTCAAGCGGAGTCTATTTCTATAAAATCGAAACAGAAAACTCATCCGCTATGAAAAGAATGATGCTGCTCAAGTAAATTCGTTAGGAATAAAATATTAAGAGCCTGTCTTTTTTCAAAAAGGCAGGCTTTTTTTATTTGGTACCAAATTTTTTTGATTTTTTTGTTGCGCCGTATTGGCCTATGTATTATGAAATAGCAATGAGTGCACAATTATGTCATAGAGGATGTTTTGAATTTAAAGCTTACATATGCCGGTAAGACCGATATCGGTCTGGTTCGGACCGGGAATGAAGATTCCTTCAAAATAAACAGCGATCTCAACCTGTTTATTGTCTGCGACGGAATGGGCGGTCATCAGGCCGGAGAGGTTGCCTCAAACGATGCCTGCGATACAATAATATATTGTTTCTCCGAACTGGCCTCTGATATTAATGACAACGGGATTTTAAATCTTGAAGAAAATCTTCCGCCGGCCGCTGATCTCTTGGTGAAAGCTATAAGAATTGCCAATCGCAGTATATATATGCGGTCACGCTCGAATGCCGCCTTGACCGGGATGGGGACAACAATTGTTGCCGCCGTCTTTGAAGACGACTTTATTCATGTCGCGCATGTCGGCGACAGCCGGGCCTATCTGATGACCGACAATGCCCTGACGAGACTCACTATCGATCATTCCTGGGTCTCGGAAATGCAGGCGGCCGGGCAGATGTCCGAGAAAAAAGCGTCTGAGATGGTTGCCAAAAATGTCATCACACGGGCGCTGGGTGTTAATGAAAAAACCGAAATTGATATACGGTCAAGCCGGATTGAAGTCGGCAAGACATATATTTTCTGTTCCGATGGATTATGTGGATTTGCCGACGATGATGAAATACTTTTGGCGGCGATGCAGGCCAAAGGTGATCTGGATGGTATCGCTAAAAACCTGGTGCAACTGGCCAATGACCGTGGGGGACAGGATAATGTTACCGTCGTGGCGATTAGGGTCGATGAAGTCGGCGACCCGAGCGCCCGCGAACCGATGGACGTTATTACCATTCCCAAGGAAAGCGACGAAGCCCTGATGGCCGAAAATAAAATTGTTGACTCGATGATTGAGATCAAACGAAAGGATCAGGAAGAGGAAAATAAAAAAATAGAGCCGAAGTCAAGCAAGGTCCCGTTGATTTTTATCTTCTTTATTTTTATAATAGTTGCTGCCGTCATTATCTACCTAAACAGCGGTGCCGATTAAAGCGGTAATCTCTAAAAAATTACGGTAATTCCAACTCCCACAATTAAATACAACGAAATGGATTCGTTTTGCCGTTTTTACTTTTTCGCACTATCAATATTGTAGTTCGTAGGTCGGGTTCTGAGTGAGACGAAGTCGAACAAAAAACCCGACATTATTTTTTATATTGTTAAATTGTCGGGTTTCTCTCTTCGTTTCTCTCCGCTCGGAACGCCGACCTACTATACTAC
>CBFCZE010000101.1:0-10396 GCA_965602655.1 uncultured bacterium | reverse complement strand
CGCTGCCTAAAAGATATTACGGCTGATGCCGAGAGGTGCCAATACTATGCCGAAAGAAGCCCCTCGCTGGTGACTGCCCTGAGTCCCCATATCGGTTATGCTCAAGCGGCGGAACTGGCCAAAGAAGCCTTGAAAAATAATCAGTCGGTCAAAGAATTGGCGCTATCAAAAAAAATTATGGACGTTGACAAACTCGAAAAGATTTTAGATATTAGTTCATTGGTAAATAATCCCAATGAATCAGGTAAGCTTAACAAATAATTTGATAGAAAAAAATAGTTAGGAGAACAAGAATCATGACTGAAAGATTGCAGGTATACAAATGCGAGGTATGTGGTAATATGGTAGAAGTTATCCATACCGGTGTGGGGACACTGGTTTGTTGTGGGCAGGATATGAGATTATTGAAGGAAGGTGAAACCGACGCCGCTACTGAAAAGCATGTTCCGGTGATTGAAAAAGCCAATGGTGGAACAAAAGTAACTATTGGCTCTGTCAGCCATCCCATGCAGGATGATCATTTTATCGAATGGATTGAAATTATAGTTGACGGAAAGGCGTATCGTCAGTTTCTTAACCCCGGCGAAAAACCGGAGGCCTTCTTTAATGTTGACGGGGGTAATATAACCGCCCGTGAATATTGTAATCTTCATGGTCTCTGGAAAGCATAAAAAATTATTAATGGGATCTAGAATGTCAAAAAGAGGTTTCCATGATCACGCATTTATTTAAGACATAACAGGAGGAAAAATGAAATTCGATTCAGTCGACGCCGTTTTAGACTTTGCAATCACCAAAGAGGAAGAAGCCGCTGATTTTTACACACAGATGGCCGCCAGAATGTCAAAACCCAATATAAAAGAAGTATTTGAGGGATTTGCCCTTGAGGAAAAAAGCCATAAGGCAAAATTAGAACAGGTGAAGGCAGGTAAATTGTTATTAACATCCAAACAGAAAATTCTGGATTTGAAAATTGTCGACGTTTTGGTTGATAATCGTTTTGATGAAGGCGATTTTGATGTTCAGGATGCAATGTTGGCGGCGATGAATTCCGAAAAGGCGTCGTTTTAGATTTATAATGATCTGGCCAAAGCGACCGATGATCCGGGATTGAAAGAAACTTTTCTGGCGCTTGCGCAGGAAGAAGCCAAACATAAACTTCAATTCGAAATTGACTATGATGACCACGTTTATCAGGAAAATTAATTTTGAGGAAAAAATATGACCTTCGAAGAGGCGATTAAAACCGCTATTGAATATGAAATAAAGGTTAGAGATACCTATTTAAACTCTCTGGACAAAATAAAAGATAAAACCGGACAAAGAGTTTTCAAGGTTCTCGGCGATGAAGAACAGGATCATGTGGACTACCTTGAGTGCAAGTTAGCCGAATGGGAAAAAACCGGAACAATTTCATCAAGCGATCTGAAAACGGTTGTGCCTTCACAGGAGATAATTAAAAAAAGTGTGGAACAACTGGATAGCCATTTAAGTGAAAATAAATTTGAGACCGAACTGGAAATGCTCAAAAAAGCACTGGTTATGGAGCAGGAGACATCCGATTTTTATCGTAAAATGGTTGATGAAGTGGAAAGCAACGGTGAATTTTTCAAACCGTTTCTTGAGATTGAGGACGGACATACCGCTGTTGTACAGGCCGAAATTGATTATTTGACACGAACCGGATCGTTTTTTGATTTTCAGGAATTCGGTCAGGAATATTAATATTTGATGGAATAATAATAATGACAAACAATCAAAAGGCGATTGCCAAAGGGCTACTGAAGGCAATAAAAGCAGAAAGATATGGCCATAGTTTTTATCTTATGGCGGCTAAAAGTACCAAGGATGCCAAAGGGCAGGGGGTTTTTAAAACGCTCGCCCGCGAAGAACTTGACCATATGCAGTTTCTAAAAGAGCAGTACAAGTCAATTTTGAAAACCGGCAGACCGGACAAGTCGCTAAAATTGGGTTCCCAGGCTGATCTATCCAGGACATCGCCTATCTTTTCTGATGAGTTAAGATCGCGTATAAAAGATGCCAACTATGAGATGACCTCATTGTCAATCGGAATAAAGCTTGAACATGACGCCATGAATTATTACCGGGAACAATCTGAAGCGGTCGATGATCCGACAATGAAAGATTTTTATGCTAAATTAGCCGGCTGGGAAACCGCTCACTATCGGGCTTTATTGAGACAACAGGAGGAATTGAAAGAGGATTTCTGGTCATCCAGTGGTTTTTCTCCCTTTTGATTTGGAAGTAACTTTGTTAAACAATATTTAACTGTTAAAAAGGATGTAGACTATGATTAGTAAAAAAATGGAAGATGCTTTTAATGATCAGATTGCGGCCGAGTTTTATTCAGCACATATGTACCTTGCAATGGCGGCGTTTCTGGAATCTATTGATCTTCCTGGTTTTGCAAATTGGATGCGAGTTCAGTTTCAGGAAGAAGAGTTTCATGCTCACAAGATGTTTGACTATGTTATTGAGCGCGACGGAAGAGCTATTCTCAAGGGATTTGACGCCCCACCAGCGGAGTGGAAATCACCTCTGGATGTATTTGAAACAGCCTATAAGCATGAACAAAAGGTTACCGGCCTGATTAATAATCTGGTGGATGTTTCTTTGGCTGAAAAAGATCACGCCTCGCAAATATTTCTTCAATGGTTTGTCAACGAGCAGGTGGAAGAGGAGGCATCGGCAAAGGCAATTATTCAGCAGCTGAAACTATTGGGCGATTCCAAAGCCGGACTGTTTCAGGTTGATCGCGAACTGGGCCAACGGGTATTTACGCCGCCGGCCAAAACAGAATAAAATAAGACTTTATAGTATCAGATAACCGACTGAAAGAAATTAAAGGTAATGTATGAATATTTTTGAATTTGCTATGCAAATGGAAGAGGATGGTCGCGCCTATTATCTCGAGCATGCGGAGAAGGCGGAAAATCCTTCCCTGAAAAGAGTCCTTAATGAAATGGCCGATGACGAGCTCAAGCATTACAAAATCTTTGAGGCATTGAGAAATCAGGAAACCGCTGAATATCTGGACAATAACAAAACCACCATTATCGACACTGTAAAAAACGTCTTTGAGGTACTTAAAGAGGAGAGCAAGGAATATGCGGCTCAGTCTGATTTCAGAAAAATTTGGGAAGTAGCTCTGGAGACAGAAAAAAAGGCGGAAAGTTTTTATCGGGAGAAAGCCGACGAAGTTGATGATGATAATAGTAAAAGAATTCTCCATAAGATAGCCGACGAAGAGCATAATCATTGGGTGGCTATTGAAAATGTAATTCAGTTTCTTGACAAGCCGAATCGATGGCTTGAAAATGCTGAGTGGAACAATCTGGAAACATATTAATTTGGAATGTTTATCCTGATAAGATTATAATATCTGGAGAGGGTCTTATGGCTTCAGAAGCGTTAAATGCAATTGTAAGTCAAAGAATAGAGATTAATCCCAGTCTTATAAAACTTCGCATCGTTCCCGATGGCTGGGAGTTACCCGGTTTTACAGCGGGACAATACGGTTTTTTGGGATTACCGGGATCGGCGGCTCGATATTCGTCAGCCGACGCTGAAGAAAAGCCGGTCGAACCGGATAAAATAATAATCCGGGCTTATTCGGTGGCATCGTCATCGGTCGCCAAAGAATATCTTGAGTTTTATATCGGTATGGTTCGATCGGGAGCCCTGACTCCACGATTGCTGAATCTTAAACCGGGCGATAAGGTATGGCTTTCACCAAAATTAAAGGGGATGTTTACCTTATCTCAGGTTCCAGACAAGTTTAACCTTCTACTTGCTGCTACTGGAACCGGCGTGGCACCATATATCAGTATGATTAGAACCGAAGCTGCAAAAGGAATAAGGCATCGATTTGCCGTTATTCATGGAGCTTGCCATTCATCGGATTTAGGCTATCACGATGAACTGAAAACTCTTGCATCGGTGAGTGAAAACTTCACCTATCTTCCCATTTTAAGTCATGCTCATGAAGAACCGGTGCCATGGAAAGGTCATGAGGGTTTCGTCCAGAAATTATGGACCGATAGCACTCTTGAAAATGTCTGGGGACTACGTCCCACACCCGAAAATACTCACATTTTCCTGTGCGGAAACCCACTAATGATTAATGAGATGATAAATATCCTCGAAGGCGAAGGTTTCAAAAAGCACTCAAAAAAGGAACGGGGACAGATTCATACTGAACAGTTCTTTGTAAAAATGTAATTATTTTTTTGGTCATAGAATTAGTCTGGTTTATTAGAGCATTATTATGATTGATTGGTTTAAAGAACTCCACCCGGTTATGCAGGCACTCCTGGCCACCTGTTTCACATGGTTTATGACGGCTCTGGGAGCGGCTCTTGTTTTTCCCGTTAAACAGATGAGCCGTAAAACGCTCGATGGGATGCTTGGCTTTGCGGCCGGAGTTATGATTGCGGCCAGCTACTGGTCACTTCTGGCGCCAGCCATTGAAATGTCGGAAGGATTGGCCATTCCTTCATGGATACCTGCTGTCGTTGGATTCCTGCTGGGCGCCTTCTTTTTAAGATTAGTAGATAAATTTTTGCCGCACCTTCATCCCGGAATGGAAACCGATCAGGCCGAAGGTGTCAAAACAAGCTGGCAGAGAACCACTCTTTTAGTTCTGGCAATCACGTTACATAATATCCCCGAAGGGCTGGCTGTTGGAGTTGCCTTTGGTGCCGCGGCCGCCGGATTGGAATCGGCTACTCTGGCCGGTGCGGTGGCACTGGCGATAGGAATCGGTATTCAGAATTTCCCGGAAGGAACGGCGGTTTCAATGCCTCTCAGGCGAGAGAATTTTTCCCGATTGAAAAGTTTCTGGTATGGTCAACTATCGGGAGTTGTCGAGCCGATGGCCGGTGTTTTGGGTGCCGCTCTGGTTATAATTGCCCGTCCGCTTTTACCCTATGCCCTGGCTTTTGCCGCCGGAGCGATGATATTTGTAGTAATAGAAGAATTGGTACCCGAGTCGCAAACCGGCGGGCATTCTCATGCCGCAACAATGGGAGCGATTCTGGGTTTTGCGGTTATGATGACACTGGACGTGGCGCTCGGTTGATATTGCGAAGAGCATTTTAGAATAGGGAGATTAACTTTATGGCTGAAACTGAAAACAAGTCGAGGCGTAATTTCCTGGGATTTTTGGGGGCGCTTGGATTGGGATGGATGGGCGCCCTGGTTTACCCGATTTTTCGTTACCTTAGCCCTCAAAAGGTCCCCGATCCGTTTGGGGAAGACGGCCGAGCGTTAGTAGAAAATATTACCTCAGCCGACGTGGCTCGAGCCGGAATGGGTAAAAACGGAGGTTACGGCGGTCGGGGCTTGATAGTCTTTCGACAAGATAATAATGAATTGAAAGCCTTTGACTCAAAATGCACTCACGCCGGATGCAATGTCGAATTTCAAGGTGATAAAATATTCTGCAACTGCCATGGCGGGACCTATGATTTAAATGGTAAGAACATTGCGGGCCCACCTCCCAAACCGTTAAATGAGCTTGGGGTAGAAGAGGAAGAGGGGGTACTGTACGTTTTCCGAAAAAATATTGACAAAGGTGAGGGGGTATAGTTATGGATAAATATGACATTCCTCCGGAAGCTGAATCTCAGTTACCTTCTAAAGAGAAACTGACAGGTAAGGCGGCTCGCTTTCTTCTTAATCGATTCCAGGTATGGCCGATTATTTCTCACCTTCTGAATAAAACGGTTCCGCTTTACCGGCAATCTTACTGGTACAACATGGGCGGGATTCTTCTGTTTCTATTCGCCGTTCAGGTGATTACCGGTATTTTGCTTATGATATATTATCGTCCGGCCGAACCGTGGTTTTCGGTACAACGGATTGTAATGGAAGTACCATTCGGCAATATTATCAGATCAGTTCATCATTGGAGCGCCAACCTGATGGTCCTGACGATTTTTCTTCATATGTTCAGTACCTTTTTTATGAAGGCATACCGCCCTCCACGAGAATTTACCTGGCTGATCGGACTTGGACTCGCTGCCGTCACGCTGTTTTTTGGTTTTTCAGGTTATCTGCTCCCCTGGGATGATCTATCGTTTTTTGCCACGCGGGTTGGTATTTCCGAAGTCGAAAAGACGCCAATCATCGGCGGCTGGATTGCGGACCTTGCCCGCGGCGGCCCGGATGTAACGCTGGATACAATCGGTCGCTTTTATGTACTGCATGTCACGGTGCTGCCCCTGATAATCCTTGGCTTGATCGGTGCTCATCTTCTTTTTATTCAAATTCAGGGTATGAGCGAAACCGATTCGTTTGCCGCTTTGCCTCAAGAGAAAAAGAAGTATTCCAAATTTTTTTCCGATTATCTAATCGGCGAAATACCGATCTGGCTCGCTTTAAGCGCTTTATTGATAGCTCTGGCAGCGGCCTTTCCACGAGAACTAATGCCCGAAGCCGATGTCTTCGCTTCGGCACCGGTGGGAATCAAGCCGGAGTGGTATTTCCTGTCACAGTTTCAATTGCTGAAACTGTTTCCGGGCAATATTGAATTGTTGGGTATGGCTTTGCTGGGTCTGGTGCCCCTTGTCTTTCTGGTTCTTCCCTTTATGGATCGTTCGATTCCGGCCGATTCTCGCGGCAAACTTATTATAAAATTCGGTATTGTTGCCGTGTTAGGACTGGTAGCCTTCACTATCTGGGGGTGGCTATCATGACGATGATAGGAAAATCTAGCGAATACAGGAGGTACCAATGAATTACCCCGTTTGGGATGTACCATTCCTGGGAAGTGGACTGGTTGTAGCGATTATTGCCATCATTCATATCCTGATAGCTCATCTTGCAATAGGAGGTGGAGCCTTTCTGTTTGTAGCGGAAATCTGGGCCAAAAGGCAGTCCAATGGAAAATCGATTCGTGAGTGGCTCCACAGATATACAAAGTATTTTTTGGTCTATACAACCATATTCGGCGCCATAACCGGTGTCGGCATCTGGTTTTCTATACAACTTGCCAATCCGGAAGCAACCAGCCTGTTAATCCATCAGTTTGTGTTTGTCTGGGCTGCCGAGTGGGTCATGTTTCTGGGCGAATTGACAACGCTGTACCTCTACTTTTATGGCTGGGCCAAAAATTCACAAAGCATGCAGATTTTTCTGGCCGGGGCCTATTTTGTAATTGCCTGGTTTTCTCTTTTTCTGATTAACGGCATTTTATCCTTCATGTTGACACCGGGCGGCTGGAGCCTGACCAACACCGACATAATGGCCGGCTTTTTCAATCCCGGTTTTTTGTCGTCATTGTTTATTCGGACACTGGTGATGTTTATGCTGGGCGGAATCTTTGGTATTATTGTCGCTACCCGCGTAAAGGAAAATGGCGAATTCAGAAAGAAGATCATAAACTTTTCCGCCAAATGGGTCATACCGGCGGCCATAGCTGTACCTTTCCTGCTTTTTTGGTTCTGGACGACGCTTCCGGAGAATACGATTACTCTGATTAAAGAAGGTACGGTTGGCGTGTCCGGTGGAAAACTTGCGGCTATCACTCGTTATTTTTGGCTGGCCTTGATTTCGGGTGGTCTGATTTTGATATCAGTGATTATAGCCGTTATCAGACCGCAAGCGATAAGCACCGGCGGCGCCATAGCCATCTTTCTGATAGCCCAGTTCGGCATTATGGGGGCGGAATTTTTTAGAGAGATGTCGCGCAAGCCTTATGTAATTTACGGCACCCTGTATTCCAACGGCTTATGGGAGCGGGATAAATCTGACGAAAATTATATGAGAAGTCCATATCTCGAAAAAGCCCGATGGGATTTGCCGGTGGCACCGCTGAGCTATCAACATGGAGAAACGATATTCCGACTACAGTGTGTCAATTGCCATACCCGCGATGGTTATCGTTCAATTAATGCGCGAACAATTGATTGGTCCGGTGAGTTCGGTTATAGATGGCTGTCCACGATGCACGAGACCGGAGTTATGCCGCCGTTCCAGGGCAGCGATTACGACAGGGCCGCTTTAAGCGCCTATCTTATTTCTGCGCACGGCAAAACAGTCACGGCCCGCGAAATACTTGATAAGGCAATAATGGAGGAGGTAAAGGATACGTTGGCGGTACCTTTGGTGCAGGCTGAAAATGACGGAGGTATAGAATGAACAATATTATAATAACCTCGTTATCTGCCGCAATAGGCATCGACATTATTCCAGCAGTGGATCCGCTGGGGTATCCGGTGCCTGTCTGGATTCTTCAAAGCCTGTCATATTTCACACTGACACTGCATTTGCTGGCGATGAATTTTACAATCGGTGGATCATTCATTTTGTTATGGTCAATTCTGTCAAGAAAACCCGATAATAAAGACGTTGGACGTTTCTTCGGCGCCGGCCTGCCGCTGGGTGTTTCATATATAGTGACTCTGGGTATTCCGCCACTGCTTTTTCTGCAGGTGCTTTACGGACAGTTTTTTTATAGCTCCTCGGTCTTGCTCGGCTCCTTCTGGATTCAGGTTATCCCGGTATTATTGCTGGCCTATACAGGATATTATTATCACAAATTTCAGCGTGACACCCGACCGCGTTATCAGTGGCTCGTCGTTCTGGCATCCCTGATATTGCTTCTGTATATCGGTTATATCTATGTGAATAACCTGACTCTGGCGATGGCTCCCGAAAAGTGGTTGGATCTCTATCGAGCCTATCCGGGCGGCGGCAACCTTCACCATGGGGAACCGACTATTCATTCCCGCCTGTTGCTTTTTCTATCCGGTTCCTTTGCGGTAGCCGGAGTGGCGCTTATCTGGCGGGGCGCCAAATTTATAAAATGGGGATTCGAAGAAATTGGCAGAAAATCACAGCAAACAGGATTTAAAATATTTTTAATAAGTATTCCGGTTTGGATTATTGCCGCCGTCGGAGTCTACTACAGTCGCCCCGATGAAATATCAGCCATGTTGTCTATGGGCAATTCAAAGTTGCTTTTTGGCATCGGAATTGTCTCCGTTGTGATCGCCTCGTTATTTGCCTTTCTCGCGATAGGAAAGGGCGGTTTTGTTTTTCCGCTTATCTCATCGCTGGGGGTCTTTGGCACGGTAATATCAATGGTAATTTTTCGAGAAACAGTTCGAATAAATGAATTGGCTTCCGATTTTGACCTTTCCGCGATACCGGTTAATCATCAATGGGGTATGTTCTCTCTTTTTATGGTAACGCTGGTGCTTGGTTTGGCCTTTTTGATTATTATGTTTGCGAAGGTTTTTCCGGCGATTGCGGCAAAATCGCGCGAACGTTTGAATAAAGTGTCGGCCGGCTAATATGTAATTTCAGTTTGTTGCCGGATTGGATGGGCCTAATTAACCGACCTTATTTGTAATATCAGGTCGTTTAGGGACATAGCCAATAAAATACAATTATATCACGTATAATTTATTTGTACGGGATAATAGTTTATCTTTATCGAGGGATATCTTGATTTTAATCATAGAAATTTGCCCGATAGAAATAATTTGGAAATGGATTGGGAACTAAAATGTATCCTGAATTAAAAGGAAAGCATGCTCTTGTTACCGGGGCAACTCGCGGATTTGGGAAAGCTATTGCTTTAAATCTCGCCAGGCAGGGTGTTAAAGTAATTGTAAATTATCGCCGCAGTATGACAGAGGCGAACAGCGTCGTGGATGAAATAAAAGGATTCGGCGGCGAGGCGATTGCCATTAGAGCCGATGTTGGCAAAATTCAGAGTCTGGAAAAACTCTTTGATAAAATAGAAGAAGAATGGGGACAACTTGAAATAGTCGTCGCCAATGCCGCCTTTGGCGTCCCGGGAAACATGATGGATGCCACGGCCAAATACTGGGATATTACAATGGCGGCTTCGGCCCGATCACTTCTGGATATGGCCAAACTGGCTGTTCCCCTGATGAATAATAATTACGGCCGAATAATAAGCATTACCAGTGACGGAGGTCAAAAGGTTATCCCCGGTTATGGTGTTGTTGGCGCCGCCAAAGCGGCTCTGGAATCAGTAACGAGAGGATTGGCCTATGAGCTGGGACCAAAAGGGATTGTAGTCAACGGAGTCCTGGCCGGATTGGCTGATACCAAATCGGCGCGTTCCATACCGGGCGCCGTTGAAGTTATGGATCACGCCAAATTCCATACGCCTTTGGGACGAATTGTGCAGCCCGAAGATATTGCCAAAGTAGTGGCTTTTCTGGCATCGGAACAGGCCGATATGATATGCGGTCATTTTGTCACGGTCGATGGCGGCAGAAATATCGTCGGATAAATAATAATAAAAAATATGCGAAAGCAGTTGATGAGTAATTCAGAAGACAAAAGAAAAATAGCAGACCTCCTTCTTAAAAATAATATTGATGATGTTTTAAGG
>CBFCZE010000100.1:0-10448 GCA_965602655.1 uncultured bacterium | reverse complement strand
TGATTTGCCTGTCCAAATGACGTTACCGCAAAAATAAGCGTAAGTGCGGTAGCATAAATCGCTATCATATTTATTTTATTACGGTCATTCATAATAAATATCCTTCGAATTTACCTCACCTATTTAAGCAATAACATTTTTTTAGTTTTATGGTCTTTATCGACTTGCAAGCGATATAAATAAACGCCGGTAGCAACCGTTTCACCTGCTTGATTAGAACCGTCCCAAACAACGGTATGCGGACCCGGCTCCAAATATTCATCAACCAAAACCTTTACCTGCTGCCCAAGAATATTGAAAACATCAAGCCTTACTTTTTGCAGACCGCTCGAAGCATAGTCATAACCAATATGAAAATCGATACTGGTAGTTGGATTAAACGGATTGGGGCGATTCTGCATCAGGGTGAATTTTTCCGGAATCAATGGTGTCAAATCCTCGGTCGCAATAGATCCAGCCTTTGAGTTGGAAAGGTAGGCCTGAGTAATCTTGATTTTGGAATTATCACCCGCATACAAATTCTTCTTGATCTTGGCCGGCAGATGAAGAACATCGGCAGAACCGGATGGAATCAAACCGTCGGTTTCCCAGGGCTTGTAATTATACATTAATACTTGCATCCGGCCGCTTTTATCATCATTATATGCCAGTGTAAAGGCACCCGCCTCTTCAGCCAGTTCAGGTTGATCAAATTCAAATACGCCTGGATCATAATCAATCTGCATTTGAATCCCGGCAATATTATCCGGGAATTCGCCGCGAACATTCAATTTGGTAAGCTGACCATCGATCAGGTTATCATCATGTTCAACACTGAGTCGAGCAACCTCGCCTTCAACACTCGATGATACAGGCGATGATTCAACCGGGATATCATATATAAGATTAATGATACCAACCAGGTCAACCACATTAACCAGCGCATCCTGAATAACATTGGCAGTTTCAAAATTTCTTTTTGGAAGGCCATAATTGCCTATGATATACGCCACCACGTTAACCAAATCCGCCACGTCTATCCTTGTATCAAGATTTACATCACCAATTCGGTCAACCTGCACCACACCGGCATCGGTCAGCAGATTCAATGACGGGACAGTATGATCGGGATCAACCGATTCCCAGGCATCTTCAAGATTAATCAAATATTCACCCGGCACTGCATTTGAGTCAACTGTCATATAGGCATTTAAAATAGCGGTTGAGGTAGTCGGTTCAAGAATTGGTTCATTTGAAAGTCCAAAGGCGACAACTCGGATCGTATCAGGGAAATCCCCAATATTTTCCCAGACCGCATATTCAGGTGTCAAATCGGTAACAACAATTGAATCCATTTTTACAACATTTCCGGGATACATCATATCGAATTGAATACCGTAAACCGTTCTGGATGAAATCAGATCAATGGGGAAAATAACCGGCGTCGCCCCGGAAATACCTCCTACCGGTTTGCCGCCCGGTGCCGAGGTAGTAAACAGCCGATCAATATTCAGTTCATTAACCGTAATTACTACCGATCTTATTGCCGATTTGGCCCCCGGTTCATCGGTTGCCTGAAAATTAATCCCAAAAGTTCCCGATTGCGAAAAAGAGGGTGTCCAGTCGAATGTACCCGAGACGCTGCCACTGCCGGTAACCGGATTACTCGGGCTAAATGTGGCGCCAATCGGCAAACCGGATGCCTCCAAAGAAAGATTATCGCCATCAGCATCTGTTACCGTTACGGAGAAATTAACATTTACTCCCTGGTCTATATTATAGCTCGACGGTGAAATACTTGCAACAATCGGCGGGGTATTGTCAGATGGTACACAACAGGTATCGTCACCAAAGGCATCCTGGCAGATTCCGTAAGTGCATGTATCCCAATCAGGTTCCGGGTCCGGACCTGTACCAACAGTGAAACGACCAAATCCAAAAGCTCCCAGCGGTCTGATAATCACGGTCCCTGTTGTATCGCCAAGCTGATTATCGCGATAGTCGGGAAGCGGATCAGTCGGATACTCCGGTCGATAATCCTCAATTCGTAATATATTTTGAGTTCCCGATGCAGCCGTTGGGCTTACAATAAACATTACATTGGCAATCGTGGCAACAGAATCCTGTATGATCCCGACAAATGGGCGGCTCCAGTACTGTAAACGACATTCATCTTGAGGCGGAAGAAAATCTGTTAACTGCACAAAAACAGCATCAACATGCATACTATCATCGCCTGGATCATGCAAAGCAAAGGAACGGTTAGATACTATGGGATCGTCTGAATATGGGATGCAATAATAACCAGAAGTATCAATTTCAATAGTTGTAAGGCCGGCGCCGACCATATCAAGGCTGTCATAAACTATTGCCAACGGGTCAATTCCGGTTGAATCGCAACAATATCCGGAACAGGCATCTTTCGGGCAACCGTCCATCGGGAGCGGTCTAAGCAAATCGCTGTTATAAGTAAAACGAATCACAAAGGCGCCAACGGGAATCGGAGTTTTTATCTGAATAGGAATTTCAACCGTATCGCCGGCGTTCCCGAAAGCATCCCCAATATCAATGGCATAATTAACACTATCAATTATTGACTGGGAGTAAGCTGCCCCGCCAAACATAAACAAAAGTAAAAAAATATAAATTGGTATTTTGCACGATTTCAAAATCGTCCTCAAGAAAGAATTACTACTATATTGTTGTTTTCCAAGCACTTATATAAACCTCATTTCAAGAGTGTCATTTTGCGTTTGGCCTCAAAGTCATCAGCCGTCAGCCTGTAAAAGTAAATTCCGCTGCCAACGGCCGCTCCCAACTCGTTGCGGCCATCCCAGATAACCCTATGATTTCCGGATGGCAGCGACGATTCAATCAAACTTATTACTTCCTGTCCCAGCACATTATATACCGTAAGATTAACTTTGGACATTTTTGGCAGACTAAAACCAATTTCCGTAATCGGATTAAACGGATTCGGATAATTCTGCTCCAAGATAAAACCACTCGGCACAACAGGTTGTGAAGTCCTGGACACTATCGTCTTTAACAAAACCCCATCAGCCGATGAAAATTCTATCTCTTTGATTACCAACTTGTTATCATTATTCATAGAAATTATATCATTTATTCCGGCCGGGATAGAGGTTCCATCCTCACTATAAATCAACAGCCTTAGTAATTTTCCATCAACGGCAGATTTAATTGTCATCCCCTTGATACCGATATTTATACCATTACCAGTTTGCGGATAAATCGGTTCCTCAGACTTCAATGTTAAAGCCAGGCCGCCAATTTCAATATCCGATTCGCATGAGATACTGAAATTATCGGCTGTAGCAAAATTGGTTATTTCCACCGGACTATAAGTCGGTCTGAGCTTATTGGTATTATTCGGATTGATAAGATAATTAATCAAAAAGACCAGATCCGCAACACTCCCCGATAATCCATCCTGGTTCACATCGGTGTTGGCTCTCCGCTCGGGGTCTAAGGGATAATGCCCCGGATCTATAAAGAAATTAGTAAAATAGACGGCATCGGCTATCTCATATGTAACGCCATTAAGATTAATGTCACCAAGTCCGCTTATATCTACCTGCTTGATGATAATATAACCATCCTCATAATTTATCGCTTCCTGACCAATCGTCTCGCCAAAAATGTCGGTTAGCGTATTATCTTTTTTATCGATCAAATTCCGGAAGGCAAATTTGACAGGAATCGAAAAACCTGAAAAAGTCAAATCATTGGTTACATAAAAGGTAAGATTTACAAGCGGGCCATCACCGGCAGATAAATTATCGGTCGTAACCCCATCATCAATATCGGCCACACCGGTAATCAGAACATCACCCTTAATATTGTTGTTATCACGGCTATAAGTAAAATATTCAAACGCTTCGGCTCTTGTCCCAACCACCCATAAATAGGAAAGAAGCAGAGCCGACACATCATAATTGATAAGAAGATTGAACCCGCCGACCTCTTCAAGATTCATCAGGTTCACATCCATCGAAATCGTTTCTCCGGGATAGGCTGAAATAGTGTCAATCGACAATGTATAAATTGCTTTGGGCAGAATGTTCAGAGCAATATCGGCCGTATCAGCGGCACCATATATATCAGCCAGCTCAATACTTATATCATAGAATCCGGAATCTGCAAATATCGTCTGCCAGTTTAATGAAGCATCAATATCGGAAGAAAATGAAATCTGCGATGGCGCCGAAAGAAGATTCCAGCCAATTTCGTCATTGTCAGGATCATAACCGGTAACCGTTATTGAAACCAGCTCTCCAGCCTCATATTCGACGATATCAACCGGATTTATAGCCGGTTTTCGATTATTATTAGAGACAATTATATTGGCCTGAATCTGATCTGACGCGGCCCCGTCGCTGGCCATAAAATGAATAACAAACGGCGAACCTTCCGATGAATTCGGTCCGGTATATTCCGGCTCCCATTTAAAATCAGCCGTCCCGTCTCCATTGTCAATAAAAGTAGAGCTAACCGGACGCGAAACAGCTACAATAGTTATCGGATCACCGTCTATATCAACGGCCGTAACCGTATAGCTAAAAACACTCCCTTCCATAACAGTCTGGGTCGCAATCGGATCAAACTCCGGCGCGCTGTTGGCCAGCGATTTATCCGGTATAAATGCCATCGCCGCCATCATCATAAAGGCGGCCATTAAAAAACTGATGACTGTATTCCTCAAACCGAAAGCTCCTCAATTACAGATTTCGTCCCACTTCGTACGAGCAATAATCAGACCAAATCTGACAAATCTTATCTTCTCTTTTTCTGCGTCAAGCCGTCTTGACGAAGTTTTTGTTTTCTTAACCCTGTCCGCTATGGTCAACTCCGTTTACACCCCAACGGACAACCGGTTACATTATTTTTTTCTTTTTCTCAATCTCTTATCAACGGCCTATTCGCTTTACCTCAAACAAAACCTATATATTTGGACGGTGAGGAAATTAGATAAGTCCAAAGAACTGTAATAAATATTACCTGAAAAATGCAATTGATTGCATGCGGGTACATTGGCGGTCCTTGCCCCAAAAATAAAAAAGCCCTCGCCTCTTAGTTGCCATTTTCCTTTGTTATCTATACGGGCCATCAGGTAGTCCTGAATAATTACTTTTACTACTCTTTCTTTTCTCGTTATCTATTTATTTTTCAGCAGTTACTCTCCTATTTTTTTCCGCGGGAGGGGAAAACCCCTCCCTGCGGAAAATGTTTGTGAAGCTTACTTCAGCAGTACCATCTTCTTTGTCATCGAACCGGAATCGGTTGAGACTTTATAGAAATAGATACCGGAAGCTGCAGTTTTGTCATTCCAAACTACATCGTTAATTCCAGCTTCAGCAAAGCCCGAGAACTCGGCAACTTTCTGACCAGCAACATTGTAAATGGTCAGGTTCCAGTTGGTAGCAACCGGAAGAGCCATCGAAATGGTGGTGGCAGCGTTGAACGGGTTCGGGTAGTTTTCAACACTGAACGAGGTCGGCAGTGCAATGGCCTTGTAAGCTGAACTATTATAGTCAGCCGCTTCGACCGAAATCAGTCTGCCTTCTGTGTTCAGAATATTACCACTGAAGGTTGCACCCTTATCAAAGCTGTAAACCAGAACCTGAGTGTTTCCATTCACGATTCCGGATCTCAGATCCATATGGGCCGCATCCTGAGCCAGACTGACATCTACATTGCCTTCGAGGACAAAGAGAGCCGCGCCGAGCTCAACGTCAACGGTAACCAGCTGACCGTCATGACCGAAGTGGGCTTCGACCATATTCGGGTTCAGCTTGTCAATCGGCAGAATATCGCCGACAATGACACGAATCAGGTAAACCAAGTCGGCAACCGAAAGCGGAATACCATCGGCGTTTACATCCGAGGCCGCTTTCTGACCTTGCGGGTGGGTTTCGAAGGCCGCCATACCATAGATGAAATAGTTGGTGAAGACAACCGCGTCAGCGATTTCGTATCTTACGCCATTCAGGTTCAAATCGCCACGATCATCAATGTCAGCATTACAGATGATTTTTACACCACCGTTGAAGAAATTGACAAAGCGAATCGGGAATTTCGCATCCTCATCATCAAATGGATCCATCGGATCATTCACGCAAGCTATTGCTCTGGAATCGGTCCATAAAATCGGATCGCAAGGATCATCCGGAGCGCCATAGCCGCCAGGGAAACCATAACCTGGATCAGTAATATCACGGAATCCGCCATACGGGGCTTCATATACAAGAGATCCGGTACCATCCGGTGTAAGTACATACAGAGAAATACCCTGCTTGACGCAATACGGATATGCAGTCAAGACACTCCTGAATGAGAACGCAATACTGTTGTCGGTGCAATCGGTCCAGTAGAATGAAACCGGAATAAATGAACACTCGAGCGTATAGTCGTTACTCACAAAGAAGTCAATGGTGAAGAGAACAAATGGATCCGCCGGCTCACCGGGAGGATAGAAACATTCGTCATCACCGTCTCCAACTTCATTAAAGGCATTGCCATCATTCTGGTCGGCAATGGCTATGATCTGCAGCAGACCTGACGGGCAGGAGCCGCCGCAGTTGTAGACAAAGCGATAGGTAAAGTATTCCCAATCGCAATCCATACCGGTCGGCGGATCCGGTTCACCCTCGAAGAGTTCCGGATTAGGATAGGCACCCATGGCCGCCAGAGCGGAGTTGTCATAGGAAATCATGAAATCAAAACCTAACATCTTCTCGGTGCCGTCAACCATCATAACATCAACATAAGCATGTTGACCAAGATAATGACCTTCGCCGTCAATGCCGCCCTTGACCCAATCGGGATCGTTGTTGTTACCGTCTTCATACTCAATGGCCATGCCAAACGGGAACAGAGAACTACATGAGATCGGAATATCACAAGTACCCGTCCCACCGGCACAGTCGGTTACGGTAACTGTAAAGGTATAAACTATGCCATCGTCTCCAGGATCATTCGGCGTGAAAGTGAAGTTCCCATCGCCATCAATGTCATAACTGCTTGGACCGTCAGCCGGCATCACATCAGGTACGACAGACCAATTCTGTTCTTCGTCGAACTCATTGTCATCTGTGGCATCAAAATCGTGTGAGAACAGCTCTCCAAGCGCCGCGGTGTACTCTGCACGCGGGCAGGGACCAACGACTTCCGGAGCCGTGTTGGTAACCTTCAGAGAGACTACGGATCCATCAGTAATCGGGGCATAATGCCCATTAACATTATCTTCGGCATAGAAAGTAACCGTGTGGGATGCCATATCGGTCACCCATGAACACGGAGGATCATAATACCAACTAAAGGATCCGGCATCTTTATCACCGGAGATAAGTACAACAGTACCAATAGGCGTAGCAGTCTCATCTAGCGCGACCACTGCGGTAATATCATCCTCTGTGGGATCGTCACCATCCTTAACACCGTAGACTACGCTATAAGGAACATCATGCTCAGTTGTAAGTTCGAGCGGCGTGCCTGTTACTACCGGTGGAAGGTTAGGGACCGTCAAAAACTCGAAGCAGTACGGGCCCATGAAATCAACGGCAACCGGGAACAGCCAGTCAAAATCCGGATGTCCGCCGTTTGACTGATCGATACAGATTTCAACGATGTCGGTCGTTTGATCTGGTCCGGCAGTCGGGACACTGAAATGGAACTGAAAACGGGTCTCCATATCAGTGTTAGTACTCAACCAACCGGTCGTCGACGCGGTCGTGAAGTTCATGGTATCCGGTAATGAGCCATCCCAACTGAAAACAGTGAGTTGTGCCATCATACTAAAGTAGCTGTCATCGCCCGGATTCGGAGTGTCATCGAGCCAGCCATTCATACCGACAATCGATGGTACTCCACCCGGAGGATCATCCCATGCTTGAGCTTCTCCTCCGCCATCAAGCCAGGTAATGGCCGTGCCATCACCGTTGGTGGAATAGAATTTGTGAGTCTGGCTGAAGCCGGTGTGGTCGATACCATCATCGTTGGCCATCTTGAGATTCATAAATACCGGAGTGTTACCCATGTAGTATTCACCATACGGTGATTCCGGATGCGTAAACTTTTTGGTCGCATCAACTTCTACTTCAAAGGTAATCGCATTAGCCAGCCCAAAAGAAAGAAGTACAATAGATAAAGTAAATATAAGTGAAAGCCTCTTCATCTTGTGCTCCTATTTTGTTTTGTTAATAACTAATTCTTAGCTTTCATGATAACTCTTTCGAGTTATCTGTCTTTCCCCCTCATCATTTCGAAATCATAACCGTTCCCGAAAGCGAGAGCCACAAGCCATACGAAAACGCCAATTTCGAAATAAGAAGATTAAACAAAAGTTCTTTCTTCTGAGCGCGTGTTCTAAATTACTTCTTTAAGCGCCACCTCCTTTCTTTACTTTAAAATTTAATTTTCTCTATTTTAATAACCAATAAGGTTAAAGTTAATCTTTTATTAATATCCTACAATCAGTCACAGATTGGTTCCGGTCCATCCTTATACTTATAATTTATCAAATGGACAATATCGAGAATATTAATCCCTTCGATACCGTCACAATCTGCCATATCCATGTCTTCCGGGGGAGGACCGTCTTTATATTTGAAATTTATTAAATGTACAATATCGAGAATATTAATTCCGTCCAAACCGTCTATTTCACCGCAGGTGCCGCGCAAAACGGTAATCGAGCCGTATACGATTCTGATATTGCCGTCGTGCCAAACCCCGGTGCCGTCAAATTGGCTGGGACACTCCCATTCCTCAATTTGCCTTGTACAGTTCTCACCGGTTGGATCACAGCATTCGTCAACATCAAGAAAACCATGTAAAATAGTATCAACATGAATCGAGTCACACCCTTCCGGCTCCGGACATTCGGATTCCATGACACGGTTCCAATACATACACTGCACATCCGGAATCAGCCACGTTTCGCACATAAAGTATGAGTAATGTTCAACATCTTCGGAAATTATACCAACAGAGCCTCCTGACTCATCGGAGAACCCGAAGTAGTCAATAATATTGGCCTCAATCTTAACCGCTACCACTCGATTTGTAACGGTATCATCCATCGGAAAAATATCACCCAAAATTTTAATCAACGGCTGGGCGCCATACTGCGGATAACCAATTCCCGACGTTCTCGTGTCGGGCGGAGGACCCGCCTGATCGGCAAAGGCGGTTATCAGCATATCCTGCCCGGTTTCGGTCAGCGAGCGGGTGGTAATCATCTCCCAGCCCTGAACCATAGTTCCAACCGTATCAATATTCCCCACAAAAGCCTCTTTCAATGTGGTATATACCGGGTCAACGCCCTCAATCCATTCGATAAAAGTCGAATCAATGCAATCGTCTCCGGAATAATCAGTACACTGATAATACCCAAGCATCGAAATCGAATCTATACAATCGGGACCATCCCAATTAGTACATACCCAGTATGGAGAGGCAACCACCGAATCATTCGGAACAGGAGGCTCTCCCTCCCATGAGGTATATATATAATGCTCTAAATATTCAATTATATCCATACTGGTTTGGAATTCCATTATATCCGGGCGGCTTAGCTGAATCCATAGATTAAAACCGGCAACCGTATCGGTATAATTTTTCAAATAAATCGAGATCTCCGAATTTTGTTCTCCGGATGAACCGGTAGTGTCACCCACAAAGATTTCCAAATCATAACTTCTGCTCATATCATCGCCATAAAGAGTACCTGCCGAACATATAATCAGCAGAAAAGTGATGCTTATAATTGGCCGAAGCCTCGAGACTACGGGACGGTAGGGCATGATTGCCTCCCTAAAGTTAGTTATCTCTTTTACTATCCCTTAGCTACTTAACCAATAAACAACTTCCCCTGGAAATTTTTTCGATCTTCTCTCGCAAAGTAACCAAGGTGATTTCTATTATCACCTATCGGTTAAAGTTGCCCTTAATTCAGTCCTGTTAAATTTCCTACGCCCTGTTATTACGTAGATTCCTTTTTTTTGAGCGGCTCTTTGCCACTCTTGTAGAAAATAGAGTAACCTTGCTTTTAGCAATGCACCATAGAACTTGTGTTTTAGAAGACCAATATCACCTTATAACATTTGTTAAAAAGGTTAACTGCGGACATAACACCATTCATTCGTTAAGAATATATATATAAAGTTCCCATCTGTCAATAGAAAAAATGCCATAAATCATAATTTTTTTTATTTTTTACCTCAAATGCTCAAAAAATCAGCAATTTGGCAGGTTTTAGCGATTTTTGTGAATTGTTAACCGATATAACGCAAGCGGTTATAAATATATTTAACTACCTCATAAGAATTATTCTAATATATGGTCGAAGTACATACAATGATTAAACAGTCTTACATATATGAAATTATTTATGAAAAATCTGGTTGCTGTTGGATAATTATTTCTTAACTTATCTAGCCGATAAA
>CBFCZE010000099.1:0-10507 GCA_965602655.1 uncultured bacterium | reverse complement strand
CGCGATTGCTCGCCGTCGCCATAAACGATCGGCGCCTTATCCGATCGCAGAGCGGAAATAAATTTCGGAATAACGGCCGAGTATTGAGAATTGGGATCCTGTCTCGGTCCAAATATGTTGAAATATCTCAAACAAACTGTTTCCAGGCCATATAGCTCATAATAGACCCGACAATATTCCTCATTCGTCAATTTGGTAATGGCATATGGCGATAGAGGATTTCGTTTCATCTCTTCATGTTTTGGCAGAACCGGCGTATCGCCATAAACAGCCGACGACGAGGCCGTTACGAAACGTTTGACATTGGCCATACGGGCCGCTTCCAGTAAATTCAGGGTTCCGTCAACATTGACATTATTTGACGTTAATGGATTGGCAATCGACCGCGGGACCGAAGGCAGAGCGGCCTGATGAAGAATATAATCAATTCCCTCAACAGCCTCCCGAACCGTCCAAAAATCACGAATATCGCCATCTATCAGTTCAATCGAGTCCTGAATCTCGATTAGATTGGATCTGAAACCGGTTGAAAAATTATCAATAATTCTGACCTGCTCGCCGCGTTTGATGAGTTCATGCGCGATGTTACTGCCAATAAAACCGGCGCCACCGGTAACAAGGTATTTCATAAAAAGTCATCCTTCCTGATATTCAATATATATATATTCTATATCGACAACAGAAAATTTTTCTGAGTATCCCGCCTACAAAAATAAATTCGGTTTACGCTGAAAAAATCTGTCGGCCTTTTCCCAATCGGCTGGCCGGCCAATATCAAACCAGCGGCCGTCGTAAGGATATATTGATGGATTTTCCCCCACATCAATTAATTTGTTTACCAATTGCGGAAAATCAAATTTCCGGTTCGGTATATATTTGATAATATCGCGATTGAACGCGTAAATACCCATCGATACCAGATATCGATGGGTCGGTTTTTCATAATATTTGCTGATTTTATTGTCATCTGCTGAAATTACTCCAAAATCAACCTTAACCGATCGTTTGAAGGCGGCTATTGTGGCCGGGGCCTTACTTTTTAAATGGGCTTTGATAAATCCGGCAAAAGGCAAGTCGGTGAGAAGATCGCCGTTTAAAACCAGGAAATTTTTATCAAGCGATTTAATTTTTTTTAAAGGAGCGGCCGTTCCAAGTGGTTTTTTTTCAAATGCATAGCGGATTTTTAGATTAAATTGCGAGCCATCGCCCAATATAACCTTTATGAGATTAGTTTGATGCCCGACCGCCAGAATTACTTCCCTTATTCCAGCTTTGGCCAACTGGCGCAATAAAATCTCAATTATCGGTCGGTCACCGACCGGAAAAAGCGGTTTGGGTAAAATTTTGGTATATGGCCGAAGCCTTTTTCCCTTACCGCCGGCCAGAATTACCGCCTGCCTGATTTTGTTCGAATTTTTATTCAATCTGCCTCTTTAAGTATTGCAAAATATACGTCCGAATTTGGCTATAATCTACATATTTTTTGGGAAAATCAAAATTTTATCGGGAATTTAAAATGTTTGAAGTGCATCATAATTTTGTGGGTATTTTTATATTGCCTATATTTTTTTCAAAATTTAGATTTGAACAAATTTTAAATCAGGAAGGATGCACATATGTCCGATTTTGATTATATTGCGGCGCGTCAAATTCTTGATTCGCGCGGAACACCTACTATTGAGGTTGATGTTGTTCTCAGCGATGGTTCCTTGGGCAGAGCGGCGGTGCCGTCGGGGGCCTCGACCGGCAGTTATGAGGCGGTTGAACTTCGTGACGGTGACAAAAATCAGTTTTTTGGTAAATCTGTTTTAAAAGCAGTAAAAAATGTTAATGAAAAAATTGCACCGGAGATCTTATCAAACAGTCTTGATCCCTATGATCAGGTTACGCTGGATAATTTTCTAATTGGGCTTGACGGTACCGAAAATAAGGGGAATTTGGGAGCCAATGCCATTCTTGGTGTTTCGCTGGCAACGCCGCGCGCGGCGGCTAAATCAATCGGTCGGTATCTTTATGAATATATCGGCGGCGTAAACTGCAAGTTATTGCCTGTACCGATGATGAATATTCTCAACGGCGGGAAACATGCCGACAATAATGTCGATTTGCAGGAATTTATGATTATGCCGGCCGGGGCGAAATCGTTTTCGGAGGCATTAAAAATGGGTGCCGAGATATTCGGTCATTTAAAAAAGGTTTTAAAAAAGAAGGGGTATAATACGGCCGTTGGTGATGAGGGCGGTTTTGCTCCTGATCTTAAATCGAATGAAGAAGCCCTTGAGATAATTATGGAGGCTATCGACGCTTCCGGATATAAGGCGGGGAAAGATGTTCTTCTGGCGCTCGATCCGGCTTCAACTGAGTTTTATGATGCCAAAAGGAAAGTTTATGATCTCAAAGGGGAAGGCAAGAAATTGTCTTCGGAGAAGATGATTGATTTTTACGCTGCCCTGGTTAAAAAGTATCCGATTATTTCAATTGAGGATGGTTTGGCTGAGGATGATTGGGCCGGCTGGAATCTGATGACCGAAAAGCTTGGCAAAAAGATTCAGATAGTTGGCGATGATCTGTATGTAACAAATCCCAAACGTCTGGCCCGCGGCATCAAGGAGAATTCATCCAATTCAATTTTGATAAAACTCAATCAGATAGGGACCCTCACAGAGACGCTGGACACAATTGAGATGGCCAAAAAAGCCGGGTTTACGGCGGTTGTATCGCATCGAAGCGGTGAAACCGAGGACAGCACCATTTCTGATGTTGTGGTGGCAGCCGGGACGGGGCAGATCAAGACAGGTTCAGTCTGTCGCACCGATAGAATCTGTAAGTACAATCAGCTTCTTCGCATTGAAGAATCGATTGGACCCAAGGCACAATATATTGGAAAAAAGGTGTTTTATAATCTGGCCAGATGATTAGTTATTATTAAGTCCGTATAAAATAATTCACAGATAAATTAAAAGCCCCGTCTTAAGACGGGGCTTTTTTTAGGGAAAGTATTGCTTAAACAATTCCCTAATTTTTCCCTTCCCTGGGAAATTTACAAAACCAAATTTACCGTCTTCTCTTCTTTGGTTTGGCTTTTTTCTTGGTCACCTTCCTCTTCGGTCTGGCTTTTTTCTTGACGACCTTTTTCTTGGCAACCTTCCTTTTCGGTTTGGCTTTGGCCTTTCTCTTGGCCGGGCCTTTGGTCAGCCCCAGAGCGCTGATTTTACCGCGCACTGATGCCAATGTACGTCTGAGTTCTTTGGCCAGTTTGGAAGCCGGTTTCGTTTTGTAGCCAACCTTCAGTTTCGTGATCTCCACCGCCGTCCAGCTTTTGCCTACAGCGGCTTTTTTCTTAGTGGTTTTTTTCTTGGTCACTTTCCTTTTCGGTTTGGCTTTGGCTTTTGTTTTTCTCTTTACTGCCATTGCTGCTTCCTTTCCTCCATGAGGGTTATAGGTTTGTTTTAGATTTAATTTCTTTTATATCCTTCATGTTGATATTGCAATTTATTGTATCAGTACATTGCTTCCTTTTATTAAAAATTATGTATCGTTCATACAATATTCAATCCTGTTATAACACTCAGGCACTTGGAGAATAAAAATGTTAAAACCTTCATGCAAGAAAAAAATTACAAAAAAACAAAATAAATTTGCAGTACTGAGGAGAACAGCGTTTGGCAAAATTGTATGGAAAAATTATTTGTATTATGATTTTCAAATAATTAATACATTCGGCATTACTATAATTTAAACCGGCGAATGTTATTACTTAATATTCAGCACTTTTGAAAGAACGTGTCCGGTATACGATTTTTTAATAAGAGCCACATCCTCGGGAGTACCGACGGCAATTATCCGGCCGCCGTCATCGCCGCCTTCGGGACCGATATCTATGATATAATCGGCAGTTTTTATGACATCAAGATTATGTTCAATAACCAGCACCGTATTGCCTCGTTCAACCAGTTGATTGAGAACATCAAGCAACATTTTAATGTCCTCAAAATGCAAACCGGTAGTTGGTTCATCCAGGATGTAAAAAGTCGAGCCGGTAGCTGTTTTTGACAGTTCGGTTGAAAGTTTGACCCGTTGTGCCTCGCCTCCGGAAAGAGTGGTCGCCTGTTGGCCCAGATGAATATATCCCAGTCCAACAGATTTCAGTGTTGTCAGCTTCCGTTTAATTCGCGGAATATTCTCGAAAAATTTAAGAGCCTCATCAACGGTCATATCAAGGATGTCGGCGATAGATTTCCCTTTGTAGGTAATTTCAAGCGTATCACGGTTGAATCTTCGGCCTTTGCAGATTTCGCAGGGGACGTAAACATCGGGGAGAAAGTGCATCTCAATTTTAATTATTCCATCCCCCTGACAGGCTTCGCATCGGCCGCCCTTGACATTAAAGGAAAAACGTCCCGGCAAATACCCGCGCATTTTTGATTCGGGAATTTGAGCGAACAGGTCACGAATGTAAGTAAATACCCCGGTATATGTGGCCGGGTTGGATCGCGGCGTCCGGCCGATCGGAGATTGGTCGATATCGATGACTTTGTCAATCAGTTCCAAGCCGGAGATTTTATCATACGGAAGCGGGGGCCGACGGGAATTATAGAAAGTTCGCGCCAGAATGCGATATAAGGTTTCATTAATAAGAGTCGATTTCCCCGAACCGGACAGGCCGGTTACAACCGTAAAAATACCCAGCGGTATTTTGATATTTATATTTTTCAGGTTATTACCGCGGGCTCCTTTAAGTGTAATAAAATTGCCATTGAAGGTACGTCGCTCCTTTGTAACCGGGATTCTTTTCCGATTGGTCAGATAGGCGCCGGTGATTGAATTGCGGTTTCGTTTTATCTGTGCGGGAGTTCCGGCGGCAACAATTTTGCCGCCCTTTTTGCCGGCACCGGGACCGAGATCGACGACATAGTCGGCCGATTCAATGGTCTCTCGATCATGTTCAACTACCAGCACGGTATTACCCAGATCACGCAGACCATGGAGCGTTTTTAGAAGTTTCAGATTGTCATGCTGATGAAGCCCGATTGATGGTTCATCAAGAATATACATCACTCCGACCAGACGGGAACCGATTTGAGTCGCCAGCCTGATTCGCTGCGATTCGCCACCGGATAAAGTTGCGGCGGCTCTACTGAGAGTCAGATAGTTGAGGCCGACATCATCCATAAAAGAGAGTCGTTCTCTAATTTCTTTGGTTATCTGACGAGCGATAAGTTCCTGTTTACGGGTCAATTTGATATTGTCAAAAAATTGGCGGGCTTCCTTGATAGACATATCGGTTATTGAATCGATTGTTTCCCGATTTATGATAACCGAGAGCGATTCCGGCTTCAAACGCGCACCCTTACAGGTCGGGCAGGATGATATTGACATATACTGCTCAATCCATTGCCTGATACCGTTTGATTCTGTTTGCCGATAACGCCGTTCCAGATGTCTGATAACACCCTCAAATCTATTGGTGTATTTTCCTGAGCCGCGGCCGTTGGAATGTTCGTATGAAAAACTTATTTGTTCCCGACCGGAACCATATAGAATAATATTTTGAAGCTTAACAGCGAGTTTTTCAAACGATGTCGAAAGCTTAAAATTGTAATGTTCGGCAACCCCCCTGAGCATGTAACGATACCAGTTGGCGTTATCCGACTTCCACGGATGAATTGCACCACTGTTCAAAGGAAGAGATGGATCCGGGATAACCAGATTGGGATCCACCTCCATTTTTTGGCCCAATCCGCCGCAGTCCTGACAGGCACCATACGGAGAATTAAAGGAGAACATTCGCGGCGAAAGTTCTTCATAGCTGATATTGCAATGCAGGCAGGCCGATTGTTCAGAAAATAGCAGGTCTTTTTTCTTAATATTTATCAGAACGGTCCCGCCCGATGTCCTAAGGGCTGTTTCGACCGAATCGGCCAGCCTTCGGGCCGCACGTTTTTTGACAACCAGGCGATCCACAACCGCTTCAATTGTATGCTTGATATTTTTTTTGAGTTTGATATCTGACTCCAATTCGACAATTTCGCTGTCGATTCGTAGTCGGATATAACCCTCACGGCGGGCATTTTCGATTATTTCTCGATGTTCTCCTTTTCGGCCCCTCACCAGAGGTGCCAGGACCATCAGTCGTGTCCCTTCCTCAAATGACAACACTGAATCGACAATCTGCTCAACCGTCTGCCGGGTAATTGGTCGTCCGCATTTGGTACAATGCTGGACGCCAACCCGGGCAAACATCAGTCTTAGATAATCATATATTTCAGTAACGGTTCCAACCGTGGAGCGGGGATTTTTGGCGGCTCCTTTTTGTTCGATAGAGATGGCCGGTGATAAACCATCGATAAAATCAACATCAGGTTTTTCCATTAGCCCCAGAAACTGCCGGGCGTAGGCTGATAGTGATTCGACATATCGCCGTTGTCCTTCGGCATAAATGGTATCAAAAGCCAGGGACGATTTACCCGAACCGGAAAGCCCGGTAATAACAATAAGCCTATTACGGGGTAATTTCAGATCGAGATTTTTTAGATTATGTTCCCGGGCACCCTTTATATGTAAGTATTTCGATTCGGCCATATCTCCTCAAAATTGTGTAACCTTGAAATATAAACAATTCCTTCATTAATGTAAGAATTTTCTGGTATATATATATTTTTTTTGCGGCATAAAATCACATATTGACTGTTTTTTTTCGATTTCCATATTATAGAATTACAAACAAAACCTGTGTCATCAATTGGTGCGATAAAGACTTGACAATTTTGTTTTTCGATATTATTTACTACACTATGATTAACCGGAGAGAGTATTATGATTCGTTTGCCGAAGAATGGGACAAGATGTTCACGGCCGAGGATATCGAAGTCCTTTCTTTTTTGATTGAATCATTCGATATTAAAAAGCATGACAAGATTGTTGATCTAGGGTGCGGTACCGGTGTTTTGTTTGATCTTCTAAGGCGGCGGGTTGGCCCCGAAGGTCTGGTCGTTGGAGTCGATCTGTCTTCGGTGATGGTAAAAAAGGCCAGGAAAAATTTCCCGTTTAAAAATATTCTGGCAATTGACGCTGATGCCGAAATGCTGCCTTTGAAATCTGGATTGTTTGATGTTGCCGTCTCTTTTGCCGCCTTTGCTCATTTTACCTGCCAGGAACTGGTGATGGAAGAAGCATCGCGTATTCTGAAAAAGGGTGGTAAATTTCATATAATTCATTTATTAAGCAGTAAAGAGCTGGACACTTATCATTTAAAGGCCGGCGGTCCGGTAGCCGAAGATCACATCCCTCCGCTGGAGAAGATGAAAGAGCTGTTTGAAAAGGGGAATTTTGTAGATGTTTCAATCATTGATCACCCCGGATTATATCTTGCCAACGGTACAAAAGGTTAATCCAAGTTGGGTTCAAGACGCCTTGCCCATTCGGCATTATATCTATCGATTGCCATTGTCATACCGATAATATTTCATCAATTTGGAATTGCCGGCCGGATTTTTTTACCTATGCATATTCCCGTTTTAATCTGTGGCTTCGTTATCGGGACGGGACCAGCTATAATTGTCGGTCTGCTTGCACCGATTCTGTCGCACCTGATGACATCAATGCCGCCTGCCTATGCCGTTCCGCTAATGACTATGGAACTTCCTCTTTATGGGCTTGTCGCGGCACTAACTTATCGCCGTTTTAAATTAAATATCTATTTATCTTTGTTGATAGCCATGATAATTGGGCGGCTGGTCTTTGCACTTGGACTCTTTATTCTCGGGCTATTTATTGCGCTTCCATATGGTCCGGCTCAGTTTTTTGCGGTCGGCGGGGCTGTCGTTTCGGGTCTTCCGGGTATCATTGTCCAATTTATAATTATTCCACCTCTTGTTTTATCATTAAAAAGAATGAGACATTATAGTCAATAATTATTCCCCTGATGACATCTCCATTAACCTCTTGTACAGCGGTTTATTACAGGACAATTTGGATTAAAAAAATGAATTCATTTGATTGCTTTATAGCATAAAAAAGTGTATCTTTTAGAGATAAAAACAGAACAGATGCATTGTTAGCTTATAGAGGATTCTGCTATGCCGATGGAAAGAGAAAAGATTGTTCCGATATTTTTAGAAGATGAGATGAAAAACTCTTATCTCGATTACTCTATGTCGGTTATTACCAATCGCGCCCTGCCTGATGTTCGCGATGGTTTGAAACCATCGAATCGAAGAGTAATGGTTGCCATGAACGACTTGAAACTCAGTCCCGGACGCCCGCATCGTAAATGCGCCAAGATATCCGGTGATACCTCGGGTAATTATCATCCCCATGGTGAGCAGGTGATTTATCCAACCCTGGTGCGTATGGCGCAGGATTTTAATATGCGTTATCCGCTGGTTGACGGTCAGGGGAATTTCGGTTCGATTGACGGTGATGACGCGGCGGCGATGAGATATACTGAAGCCAGGATGACTCCGATTGCAATGGAAATGCTGGCCGATCTTGAAAAAGATACAGTCGATAAGATGCGGAACTATGATGAAACGCGATATGAGCCAAAAGTTTTACCGGGCAAGTTTCCCAATCTTATATGTAATGGGACGTCTGGTATCGCGGTTGGGATGGCCTCCAATATTCCGGCGCATAACCTTGCTGAAATTGTTGATGGTCTAACGGCAATAATTGATAATCCTGAAGTCAACTCTGATGAACTGATTGAAATTATCCCGGGTCCCGATTTTCCGACCGGCGGTATTATCAACGGACGCGAAGGTATTCGCCAGGCTTACAAAACCGGTAAGGGACGGCTTATGGTTCGCGCCCGGGCGATGGTTGAGAAACAGAAAAGCGGCAAGGATTCAATTGTTGTCTCCGAGATACCGTTTCAGGTAAACAAGTCGAATTTACTGGAGAAAATTGCCGATCTGGTGCGTGATAAACGTCTGGAAGGAATATCTGATCTGCGCGATGAATCCGATCGTGACGGAATGCGGATTGTTATTGAACTCAAGCGGGATGTTCAGGCCGATATTATACTTAACCAGCTTTATAAGCATACCCAGATGCAATCGACTTTTGCCATCAATATGCTCACCCTGGTTGGGGGAATTCCGAAAGTCCTATCATTAAAGCAGATTCTCGAAGAATATCTAAAACATCGTCATGAGGTGGTTGTACGGCGGACACAATTCGATCTGAATAAAGCCGAGGCGAGGGCGCATATTCTTGAAGGATACAAAATCGCTCTGGATAATATCGATGCCATCATTGCTCTTATTAAAAAGTCGAAAGATACTTCAACTGCCCGCGAAGGATTGATGAAAGAATTCAAGCTGTCGGAACTTCAGGCCAATGCTATTTTGGAAATGCGGCTGGCCCGACTGACCGGTCTTGAGCGGCAAAAAATTGAAGAGGAATATCTGGCTACGATAAAGCTGATTGCCGAGTTGAAAGGTATTTTGGAATCCAAGCCGCGCCGGATGGCAATTATCAAAGAAGAGCTTTTGGAGCTTCGGAGAAAGTACTCTGATGAACGTCGGACGATGATTCAGGATGAAGCCGAGGAGTTTACGGTTGAGGATTTGATAGCCGAGGAGGACATGGTAATCACCATATCGCATCTTGGTTATGTCAAACGATTAACGGTAACCATGTATCGTCGGCAGAATCGCGGCGGGCGCGGCTCCAAGGGAATTGAAACCCGCGATCAGGATTTTGCCGAGCATCTGTTTGTCGCCTCGACACACGATTATATTCTCTTTTTCTCAAATAAAGGCCGTTGCTACTGGGTTAAGGTGCACGCTATCCCTACCGGCGGGCGGATTGCGCGCGGGAAGCCGATTGTGAATATGTGCAATCTCGGCGATGACGAAATAATCACCGCTTTTTGCCGGGTCCGTTCCTTTGATCCGAAAATGTATATTGTTATGGCAACCAAATCCGGGCAGATTAAAAAAACGTCGCTGGATGCCTTTTCGAATCCGCGTATAACCGGAATTAATGCCATAAATCTTCCCGAACACGATGAATTGATTGAGGCCGCCATCAGCGACGGCAGCTATGATATTGTGCTGGCGACACGAATGGGGCAGGCGATTCGATTCCCGGAGGAGAAAATTCGGGCGATGGGGCGGAGCGCTTATGGTGTTCACGGCGTTAAACTGCGCCTCGACGATTATGTTATCGGGATGGTGGTTGTCAAGCGGGACGCCTCGCTTTTGACGGTGACGGAGAACGGTTACGGCAAACGAACCAATATTGCCGACTACAGAATAACCAACCGTGGCGGAAAGGGTGTTATAAACATCAAGGCGAGTGCGCGAAACGGTGAAGTGGTAGCGGTAAAAGAGGTGGTGGACGATGACGAGTTAATCCTGATAACCAGAAACGGGATAGCTAACCGCCAGTTGGTGAAGAATATACATGTTATTAGCCGGAACACGCAGGGGGTCAGGTTGATTTCCCTTGATAAAGACGACAAAGTCACCGACGTCGCGAGGGTAGTGAAAGAAGAGTAGCA
>CBFCZE010000098.1:0-10653 GCA_965602655.1 uncultured bacterium | reverse complement strand
ATTTTTTTGGGCCGGTTTTTCCGGCCCTTTTTATTTGCACAAGACTATATTTTACCATAGTTTTGAACAGTTATGTCGATCTTTCTGTCGGGAACCGGTTCCCGGCGGCGCATTTAGAAAAATATGGAGGATAGATGAAAACAAAAACAATATCGATTGAGATGCCGCCCGATTTGAATTTGATTTTCGGGATGTCGCATTTTATAAAAACGGTAGAGGATCTGTACGAAGCGATTGCCGGCATATCGACCATGGTTGAATTTGGAATCGGTTTTTGCGAGGCATCCGGCCCGTGCCTGATTCGTTCCGACGGTAACAACGACGAACTGATTAAGATGGCCCAACAGAAGGCCTATGATATCGCCTGCGGACACACTTTTATAATTTTTATGCGCAACGCCTACCCGATAAATTTTCTGCCGCGTATCAAGATGATTCCCGAAATTGTTTCGATTTTCTGCGCCACCGCCAACCCGGTCGAAATTATCATCGCCGAAACCAATCAGGGACGGGGTGTGATTGGTGTCATCGACGGTTTTATGCCGAAAGGAATCGAAACTGATGAAGATAAACAAAAACGCCATAAATTTTTGCGCGACATCGGCTACAAACGCTGATCCAAAGGTGGAGTGCCTCACAGCTTGCGGTGGGATAATTTATTGGCGGCATATTAAAATTCTTATATGTCAATAGCCCCGTGTTCTCCGGGCGGTAATTTATTAATGCATTGGACGACCGCCGATTTCGATTGCCAGGAAGGATTTGAAGTAGTAAATTTCAACAAATATTAAGACAAGTCTGTTTTGCACCATTAAATCCCCCGTTGGGGAGGAAGGACAATATGAAAAAACGAGTATTCTCGCGAACGGGATTAATCTGCGTCGCGCTAATTGTTTGCCTGATGGTTCTCGGTTGTTCGGATGACAAGACTACCGATTCACAGACAATTTGGTCATGGGGACCGATGGCGGCAGGGATGAACGGTGTCGTCGAGGCAGGCGCTGTCTATAACAACAGGGTGATTTCGACAGGTCAATTTGATTCTGCCGGGAGCGCCGAGGTTAACCATGTTGCCAGCTGGAACGGTTCATCGTGGTCGTCGCTGGGAACGGGGGTTGACGGCGATGGCGTAATTCTCGCCGTCTATGACAATAAATTAATTGTCGGGGGATGGATGACCTCTGCGGGCGGAGCCAGCGCTAATTATATCGCCGCCTGGGATGGATCAAACTGGTCACCGCTGGGATCGGGCACCAATGGTCCCGTCTGGGCTCTGGCCGAATATGACGACAAATTGATTGTCGGGGGGCAGTATACCATCGCGGGCGCGGTAAGTACCAATTATATCGCTGCCTGGGATGGATCAAACTGGTCGGCATTGGGAACAGGGACCAGTCACCAGGTTCATGAACTCATCGTTTATGACGGCAAGTTAATCGCCAGCGGCTGGTTTACCTCGGCTGGCGGCGTCAGCGCCCATTATATTGCCGCCTGGGATGGAACCTCATGGTCGGCTCTCGGTTCCGGAATGGCTGGAGGTAGCAGCACCGGTGTCTTTGCTTTGGCCGTGTTTGACGGTAAGCTGATCGCCGGGGGCAATTTCACCAGCGCCGGCGGTGTTAGCGCCAATTATATTGCCGCCTGGGATGGAACAAACTGGTCGCCGTTGGGTTCCGGCCTGGGCGGTCCCAGTCCGGTGGTTTCGGATCTGACCGTCTTTGACGGCCGGCTTATCGCCTCCGGCCGGTTTATAATCGCCGGAAATGTCGGGGCCAATTATATTGCCGCCTGGGATGGTACCGAATGGTCACCGTTGGGTGCCGGTATGAACGAAAGAGTGTTTTCTCTTACCACCTTTGGCAGCCGGCTGATCGCCGGTGGCAATTTTACTAAAGCCGGAGGAGATAGCGCCCGTTATATCGCCGAGTGGAAATTGAGATAATTTTAAAAAAACTCCAGCGCTTCTGGCAAATAGCAAATTGTCGGGCGGAACTCTTTATCGGTTCCGCCTATTTAATTCGCGGGCGGTTTGCCGCGGTGATCCATATCCGCCCCAACCGTTTTTGCGAGCGAAATGCGGCAATCTCCAAAATTCTATTTACAAACCATCATCCTTTCTGCTATTATTTCATATGTCATGTATTTTCTGTAAAATCATCGAGCATAAGGCGCCAGCCAAAATCTTTTATGAGGATTCCGATATAATCGTCTTTGAAGATATCTATCCCCGCGATAGTATTCATCTTCTGATTGTCCCAAAACCGCATTATTCCCGGATAATGGAACTGCCCGATAATTTGACGCTGAAAATATTTGAGACGGTGCGGGAAATTACCAAAGAGCTGGGTCTTGAAAATAATTTCAAATTACTGTTACGTAACGGCGCCCAAGCCGGTCAGATTGTCGAACATCTCCATTTTCATTATTTGTCGAACCAGCGTAATGTTGATGTTAATTATAAGACGGTGATAACATAATATCTTTTCCGTAGATGTAGACATCTGCCGCGTACAATGGTTTATAGGCTGTCCGCAATATTCAGCATAAAGGTCTTGAATTCTTTTGGTAAATACCATAAATTCATCTCTATACGATCTGAACTAAATAGGCATATTTATAGAATTTGCCAAAAGTATAAATCCTCTGAAACAAAGGAGAGCTAAACATGAGGAGGAAATCAGTAGTACTGGTAATCCTGCTGGTTGGGATTACCTGGCTTGCATCGTCGCCGGTTTTTGCGCAGAAGATCAAAATCGAGAAACTTGACGATCTGCCGCGGCACATCTATCAGCTTGACGTCAAAGCGGCGGAACTTTTTGATAATGACGAAGTTTTGATGAAGCTGGCTCATGAGCTTCAAAAGGATCTTGAAACCGATCTTGAGAAATATGAGATATCGGATAATACTACTCTCAAAAATTACTACGGTACACTTGGTGTTATTGCGATGCTGGATAAACGGTATGACGATTATCTCAAATATCATAAGATGTCGGTAGCACTCGAAGATAAAGAAGCGTCGCGGCTGACCTCGGGACTTTTCACCCGCTCATATATAGCGGCAGTGCGAAGCGGCAATGAAGACCTGCCGGCGGCTATCAAAGAGGAGTATAGCCGACTTGTTAATGCTCTGGATTATGACATTGTTGGGGCAGAGCTTAAATCATCCAAAGCAAGGGCGGAGATATTTAGCCGAAATTTTCTGGAAGGTATGGTCAACTCCAGAATCCAGCCGGTTCTGGATAAAAGCGGAGGCGAAGCAGGTAAGGATATGGCCAAACAGCTGGTGGGAATAGGCTATTCGGTTCGTAATTTTCTTGTTTATAAACATATTATTGTCGAGATACTTGAAACCTATCTTAAAGCCAACGAAGTTGTTAAAGCCGATATTTGGGCCGAGCGCGAGGTCACATTAGAAGAAGGTGATAAAAATACTCCGGTTATCATCTGCGTCTGGGATTCCGGCACCGATCTGGATATATATAAGGACAGGCTCTGGACAAACGATAAGGAAATCCCGGATAATGGAATCGACGATGATAACAATGGATTTATCGACGATGTTTATGGGATCGCCCATACTTTACACTCTGATAAAACAACCGATCTGCTTTTCCCAATCGGTGATATCGAAAAGGATCGCCCCCGTCTTCAGAGGCTTATGAAAGGTCTCGAAGATTTACAGGCCAATATCGATAGTGACGAATCGGGTGAGTTAAAGAAAATGATGGGCAGTATGAAACCGGAAGAGGTCCAGCCGTTTATTGAAGATATTAACAAATATGGAAATTTCGCACACGGAACCCATGTGGCGGGAATAGCTCTTCGCGGTAATCCGTATGCAAAGCTTATGACATCACGTTTGACCTTTGATTATCATATGATACCTGAATTACCTACTGTGGAGCAGGCCGTCAAGGATTCTGCCGCGGTCGCTGATATGATACAGTATTATAAAGATAACGGAGCAAGAGTAGTCAATATGAGCTGGGGAGGAGAGCTGGCCAGCGTGGAACGGGCGCTTGAGGCCAATAACGCCGGCGGGGCTCCAGAGGAAAGAAAGGCGCTGGCGCGAAAGATATTCGAGATCGGCAAAGCCGGTCTTTACGAGGCGATTAAAAACGCTCCGGAAATCCTGTTTATTACGTCCGCTGGAAACTCCGATAACGATGTAAGTTTTGAAGAGGTCATCCCCAGCGAGTTTGATCTGCCGAATATAATTTCAGTCGGCGCGGTCGATCAGGCCGGAGACGAGACCGGTTTCACCAGTTTCGGTAAGGTGGATGTGTATGCCAATGGATTTGAAGTTTTAAGTTATGTTCCCGGTGGTGATAAGATGAATCTTAGCGGGACATCGCAGGCATCGCCTAACGTAACCAATCTGGCGGCAAAGCTTCTGACGGTTCGCCCCGATCTTACTCCGACACAGATTCGCAAATTGATTGTTGATGCCGCAGACGAGAAGATGGCAGGCAATAGAAAAGTGCCGTTATTCAACTCGGCGAAGTCGTTTGAGCTCCTGGCCCAGATGAAATAGATAATATTTTTTTAGAAAAATAAGGCGGAACTTTTCAGCAGTTCCGCCTTAATTATATTCCGGATAAATCATACAAAGGCGGCGACTGTTTCGTGCACCTTCTTCTCGGCTTTCTGCCAGTCGTCGGTGTCGGCACCGTGCCGCCCGCCCCGTTTGACATAAATCGAATAGGCAATTTTTTCAATCAGATGTTTGACCTGCTCATAATCGTGCGGCCCCAGCTCGGCCACAATCTCATAGGCATCTTTGGTCATTATCGTCAGACGAAAATCGTGCCCCTGATCGTCTTTTTCAACGGTTATCCGTTCGGGATCTTTCGTGGTCAGTATCGGCTCGGCAATATTAAAAACATCGCCCCGTCCGGCAAAAAATTGAATACCGTCGATAAAACGTCCCTTCTTCTCAAGAGCCAAACCGATAAACGGCCAGCCATCCAGGAAGATTTCCTTATTGTTGTCCGAGTCCCGATATGTTATATGAATCTGACGGTATTGATTTTCGGCGTTGAATTTTCTAAAGAATTGCGCCCACTGGCCTCTTCTGATTTCCTTAATCATCTTCTCCTCCTTGATCGACTCATTTTCAGAGATATCCATATCAGATTGAGACAGAGTCCATAGGTATATATTTCGGTAAATATGTGTCTTATATTTAAGATAAATTAAATTATTGATCGAAAATATATCTTTTTTATTTTTTTTAATTTTTTTCTATTTCGAAACAAGCTCGATAATCGGCGCCTCGGTTTGGCACCCCAGCCGAAACGGGAACCAGTGCCCGATTCCCGAGGAAACATACATCCGGGTTTTATCAATATTGTATTCACCCCATAAGTATCTGTCCGGCATGAAGTTTTCAAAGAAGCTCCGGTTGCCGGCGCCAATTTGCCCGCCGTGCGTATGCCCTGATAAAATGAGATTTGCCCCCAGTTCGGCCGCCTTGTCGAGCGCTCCCGGCCGATGCGACAGGAGGATTTTGAGAGAATCCGAAGGCGCCTTTTCCATCGATTTGGCTATACTCTTATTCAGGGTGGTGACATAATCACCAAGCATACTGCGGGGGTCGTCGGCTCCTGCGATATATAAGGAAAAACCGTTTATATTAACGGTCTGACCGGTATCAATTAGGAGCGATACCGGTGAATCGACGTGAGCCTGCTTAAATCGTTCGATTCCGCGATAATATTCATGATTGCCCGGGACGGCAAAAACTCCATAAGGAGCATCGAATTCGGAGACCAATTTTAATGTCTCCGGGAGAAGATCAAGCTCATCGGCAATATCGCCGGTCATTAAAATCAGGTCGGGATTATGTTCCCGAGCCGAATGCAGGATTTTTTCAATATGCGCAACATTTTTATAGATACCAAGATGAGAGTCGGTTAGATGCAATATTCGCAGGCCGTTTAATTGTGGCGGAAGATTTTCGAAGGCCATTTTTCGAATATAGACTTTGGTTTCGGAAAATGAGCTGGCGATCCCGCCGGTTCCAAAAGATAACGATACCAATGGCAAAGCGGCGGCGGTCCCCTTCAAGAATAAACGGCGATGTTCGTCGATTTTTTCCAGTGATTTTGGGGCAATGTTATTTTTAATGTTTTTCCGTTGTCTTCTTTTTTTTCTTCTTTCAATCCAGCGGTTGCTTAAATTTAAAATACCTGATAAAGGCAGGGAGACTATTAATACCAAAAGTAAAATCAGGACAGTTGTTGTCATCAAGGCACCGGTTTGAGCGAGCCATTCGGTCTGGTTGGCCATACCGGAAAACCATAATATAACAGATATGACACCTATCACCGGCAACAGTAATGAGCCGTATTTTATCGGTTTATACTGCCACCAGTCTTTGTTTAAAATTCTGATTAGCAGTATTTCAATCAGGCCGATGACAACCATTAAAAGAACAGCGAAAAATACCGGGTAAAATACTCTCATGCCTAATTATACGGATTAATTTTAAAAAAAGTCTTGATTTTTGAGTCAATTATATTGTAAATTCTTATAAAGAAGCCAAAAACAAAAAGGCTCCGTTGGGGGTGGCGCATTTAAAAAAAGAGGCGCCTGAGATTATACCCCCCTAACCTGATCCGGGTAATGCCGGCGTAGGGAAACGGGAACAATAGCAAATTCCTTTTGTCCGCCGGTGCAAGCATCCTTATTGGGCGGATTTTTTGTTGGCGGCCAAGCGAAAGGAGTTTGCCATGAGACGAGTTTTTTTGAATCTGCCGGCTTTATTAATCCTGCTATTTACATTTGCAGGTGCCGCGACTTTTCAGGGTCAGGTGGTCGACCGGAATGGTACAGCTATAAAAGGGGTAAATATTTTAACCGATGTTTCCTCGCTTTTTACGGTCACCGATCAAAACGGGAAATTTGTTCTTGAGACAGGTGATACGGCACCATCGTATATAACATTCAGCCATGTCAGTTTTCAGCCGAAGATGGTATCGGTGTCACCTGAGAAATCGACTGAGATAAAAGTCATTCTTGATCCGGCAGTATATCCCGGACAGAATATCATAGTTACAGCCGAACGAGCAGTTTCCAGATTATCACCAATCAGTTATTCTGATTTTTCGAATAAAGATATTGAACGAGATTATTTGGTCAGTGAACTTCCGCTGCTTCTGGAAACGACGCCGAATTTTTATTCGTATGCCGACGCCGGGGGCGGTTTGGGATACAGCTATATAAAAATTCGTGGTTTTGATGATAAACGCATTGCGGTCTATATTAATGGTATTCCGCTTAATGATCCAGAGGATCACGCCACCTATTTTGTTGATATTCCAGATTTTGCCGCCGAGATTTCTGATATTCAGATACAACGCGGAGTGGGCAATTCGCTCTATGGCGATGCTTCATTTGGCGGTTCGGTTAATATCACCTCATCCGGTTTGGAGCGTCAGCGAAAAATATCTTTGACGACCGGATACGGACAATTTTCGGCGAACAAGAATTTTGTTTCGGAAATGCGCAAACAATCGATTGAATATTCATCGGGATTAATCGACGGCCGCTGGTCGCTGGCGGGTCGATACTCAAAGATGTACAGCGGCGGATATAGAGAAAACTCATGGTCCGACAGCTGGGCCTACTATTTTTCATTGTCGCGGCTTGATTCGAAAATGACCACCAGTATCAATATTTACGGCGGACCGATGAAAATGCATCTGGCCTATTATGGCGCCGATCGGGCGACATTGTCTAATAATCGCCGCAGTAATAGTGCTTACGGACTTGATTATGAAAATGCCACCGATAATTTTAATCAGCCGCATTATGAGCTTCATAACACTTTTTACCTGAGCGAAAAAGTACAATTTAAAAACACTCTTTATTATATCCGCGGCAAAGGATACTATGAGCAATTCAAAGATGAGCGGGATGTTGATGAGTACAATATTCCATTGGGCAATCTGGCCGATTCGAGTATAACTGAAGTCGATCTGGTCAGACAAAAATGGGTAACAAAAAATCAGTATGGCTGGAATCCGCGATTTGATTGGAATTATGATAAAGGCAGGGCAACCTTCGGCGGTTCATTTTATTATTTTGACTCGGAGCACTGGGGTCAGGTGGTCTGGGCGGAAAACCTCAGCGGCAGTATCAGTCCGCGCAATAAATATTATGAATATTTTGGAAAGAAAAATTTCGCTTCGTTATATGCTCTGAATTATTTTTATCTTTCCGATAATATTCGCCTGATGAGCAATGTTCAGCTTAAATACCTGAAATATGATTTTAGTCGAACCGCTCTCGGGGCGTATTCCGATGAATCGTTTGATCTCGATTGGCTGTTTTTATCGCCCCGATTCGGTCTGACTTATTTGCTTAATGATAAGATAGACATCTTTCTTAGTTTTGCCGTTTCCTCGCGCGAGCCAACCGATCAAACCATCTATGAAGCTGATGAACCGGATGCTACCCCTTCGATAAAAAATGGTGAACTAACGGCAAAATCGGAAAGAGTTTATGATTTTGAATTGGGTTGTAACTGGAGGAGCGATAAAAGCAAACTTGGATTAAATCTTTTCTGGATGGAATTTATAAATGAAATTATTCCGCAGGGCGGACTTGACGATAACGGGCGGCCGATTCTGGGCAATGCCGACCGTTCGATACATACCGGAATAGAATTAGACGGTACATATAATATAAATGAGTATCTTTCGATTAGCGGCAACGCTTCATTTAATTATAACAGAATAAAAAAATATTTTGTTTACAATGATACGGACTGGGATGGCATGGCCGATGATACTGTTGATTATTCTAGTAATCCGGTAGCCGGTTTTCCGGAATATATCGCTAATCTGATAGTTGATTGGAATAATAATCCGTTGCACCTGACCTATCGTTTGCGGGCGATTGGGAAGCAGTATGTAGAAAACGGCGGAATAGATGATCTAGCGATCGATCCGTATTTACTTTCGTCGCTTTCGTTTTCGGTACCTCTTGGAAAAATTGGCGACAACGGTTTGATAACACTATCCGCTCGGCTGAACAATATTTTTAACGAAATATATGAACAATCCGGGTACGCCTATGAATGGGGCGGAAATTGGTACGGCGAATATTTCCCCGGCACCGAGGCAAACTATTTTATGCAATTAAAACTTGAGTTTGAGTAAAAGCTTTGAGTGCGATTGATTACATAATTATACTGGCTTATCTGGCCGGGTTGATAGTTTTGGGCGTATTACGGCGCTCCAAAAGTGATGAGTCGGCCGGCGGTTTTATTCTTGGGGGCAGGATGCTGACCCTTCCGGCTTTTGTGGCGACACTGGTATCATCGTGGTATGGCGGGATTCTCGGTGTTGGTGAGTACAATTATTTGTATGGTGTCTCCACCTGGCTGGTTTTCGGCGTTCCTTATTATATCGCCGCTTTGCTGTTTGCCCTTTTCCTGGCGAGGAGAGCACGCCAGGCCGAGGTGCTGACAATTCCCGACCGGCTCGATTCGGTTTATGGCCAACCGACCGCTGTGGCCGGTTCGGTCATTCTGTTTTTTATGACCCTTCCAGCGGCGTATATCCTGATGCTGTCGGTTTTGCTGCAGATTCTTTTTGGCTGGCCATTGTGGGTCGGGGCCGTTTTTGGGACGCTTTTTTCTGTTTTTTATGTTCATCTCGGCGGATTTCGGGCGGTGGTGCGGACCGATATTTTTCAGTTCGGGCTGATGTTTGCCGGGTTCATTATTCTGTTTGTTTTTCTTATGATTGACTATGGTGGTTTGGGATTTATAAAAGATTCTGTACCACAAACACATCTTACCTGGCACGGCGGAAATTCGGGTTGGTATATCGCGGTCTGGTATGTTATTGCACTGGCAACCTTGATAGAGCCGGCTTTTTACCAGAGGTGCTACGCCGCCAAATCGGCGTCGGTGGCCAAAAACGGAATACTGATTTCGATTCTGTTCTGGATTGTTTTTGATTTTCTGACAACATCATGCGGACTGTATGCGCGGGCGCTTTTACCGGAACTGACCAATCCGGTGGCATCGTTTCCGGCTCTGGCCAAAAAGATACTCCCGGCCGGACTTTTGGGTCTGTTCGCGCTGGCTCTGCTGGCGACGGTGATGTCGACTATCGATTCATATTCATTTCTGGCGGCCTCGACATTTGGCCGGGATATTATCTGGCGGATGTTTAAGGTTGCCGAAAACAGGATAACATATTTCACTCGAATCGGTTTGATTTTGTCGGCCGGGATAGCGCTTGTGGCGGCGCTGTTTTTTGAATCGGTGGTAGATATCTGGCATGATTTCGGGTCGGTCGGCACACCGGCCTTGCTGGTGCCGTTGTTTTTTGCTTTTATCGGCAAACGAAGAATGACGCCCCGGGTTGCTTTGTTGTCAATAATTCTGGCCGGTTCGGTTTCATTTGCCTGGCTGATGTCGGGCAAATTGAATATCGACGGAATCTACTGGCTCGGTATTGAACCAATCTTCCCGGGGCTTTTAATTTCGATTTTGTTTTATGTTTTTGGGAGCGAAAAGCGTCTTCTGTTATAGATTGACAACGGTTTTTAACTCAGGTATAATTGTGTAAGAAAAGGTCAGGGATCGGCCTGGTTTCGGTCAAATAATAAATAGGGGTGAATATATTATGC
>CBFCZE010000097.1:0-10656 GCA_965602655.1 uncultured bacterium | reverse complement strand
AATAATTTATGGTGATATCATTATTTCTGCAATAAAAAAACCTGCCCATAAGGCAGGCCAAAAAATCAAGCGGAGAGGCTGGGATTCGAACCCAGGGAACCCGCGAAGGTTCAACGGTTTTCGAGACCGCCCCGATCGACCACTCCGGCACCTCTCCGACTTAAAGAATCATAGACACTAATAAATAGATTCGGGAACAGTTGTAAAGACTATTTTTCAGTCGAAAAAAACTGTCCTTCTTCGACAAATCGCTCCTGCGCCGCCAGTACCTTTTCGGAAAACTTAATACGAGGTCGTACAAGTTGAAAGGCAATAAATGATATAAAAACTAAAAACAGAAGTTGATTAAATGTGCCACCCAGTATGTACACCACCAATCCATAAACTGCAATCGCCGCGGTCAGGCTGTGACAGACTATTGATTTGGAAAAAAATCCCTGTTTAAAATCCTCGGTGAACGATTCTTTGGATTTTATCATTGGAGTAAAAAACAGTTTTTGTTTGAGAAATATCGCCACGGCACCATCGATAACGGCCACGGCTATTAGGATCCAGAATATCAACTCAAGATTCTCGGGCGCCATAGTCGATGTCAATCCTCCGCCTTCTTCGATGTAATAAGCCACGCCTATTATAACAACCGGGATAAAGATATTAATCAATAGTCCCAGATAGAGCGGCTTAATCAGAACGGCGTTAAGGTCAATATCATACTTGTTCAATTTATCTTCTCCTTGTTTTTGCGGACCTGTTTGAAAAAAAGCTGCATCAACTCAACTGACTCTTTTTCCATCACCCCGGAGATTATTTCAATCCTGTGATTAAGCCTGGTATCGGTCGGGATATTAAAAAGCGAATTGCAGGCGCCGAATCTGGAATCGGGTGCACCGTATACAATTGTTTTGACTCTTGATAGAACTGCCGCACCGGCGCACATGGCACATGGTTCAATAGTTGAATAAAGAATCGAATCATCCAGCCGCCAGTCTCCATGAGTATCTGCGGCCGAGGTAATGGCAATCATCTCGGCATGAGCGGTAGCATCTTTTAACGCCTCCGTCTGGTTGTGGCCGCGTCCGATTATTTTGTTTTTTATTACGACAACGGCACCAATTGGGATCTCGAACTCCTCAAAAGCCAACTGAGCCTCGCGAAAAGCATATTCCATAAAATAATTATGGTCAAATTTCATCATACTTTTGAATAAAGGTAAATTAGGATAGCTTGGCAACAGTAATAAGTCAAATTATGTATCCAAATTATGGGGCAAATCAATGGCTATTGCAGATAAAGACCCTCTGTCTGTAACTCATTTATGGACAATTGGATATAGCCGGATTATTCTGGATTTTTGTATTAGGGGTTGCGATTATGCAAAGATGATAGTATAATAGGCTGACATTTAACATTTTGCTTTAGTTGGAGTTATGATCGGAAAGACAGGAAATTATATATTAATCGGGATGGTTCTAGGGGCAATTATTGGCGTTTTGGGGGGATATTTTCTTGGCGATGTTTTTGTTCACCTTAAATTTTTGGGTACGATTTTCCTTAATGCTCTAAAGATGGTTGTAGTTCCATTGATTGTGGCATCCATAATTGTCGGCGTTTCATCGCTGGGCGACATACGGAAACTGGGTCGGACGACAGGAAAAACACTGGCATATTATCTGGCCACAACCAGCTTTTCGGTTCTAATAGGAATAATACTTGTTAATCTGATTCGACCCGGCGTGGGAGTACCTCCGATAGGCGCCGCAATTCCTGAATTTATTCATGGAAGCGGCGGGAGTACTATAAAAGATGTTATCGTCGGTCTCATTCCGGACAATATTTTTGCCGCTGCTGCAGGTGGAAAAATATTGCCGCTGATTATCTTCTCGCTGGTTTTTGGAGGTGTTCTAACGGCTATTGGACGAAAAGGAAAACCGGTTATTGATTTCTTTGTCGGCTTAAATACGGCAATTATGAAAATAGTCATTTTGATAATCTATTTTGCACCAATCGGTATCCTGGCTTTAATTGGCGGCATTGTTGCCGAAAATCGCGGATCATTGCAGGAAATTGCCTCGGGACTCGGACTTTACTCTCTGACAGTTATTATCGGGCTGTTAATTCACGCCGTTATCATTTTGCCTTTGATTTTGAAATTTTTTGGAAAAAAAGATCCTTTCAGATATTTTCTAAATATGGGTCAGGCACTGGCGACTGCTTTCACAACTGCTTCATCGTCGGCTACCCTTCCGGTAACCATGGAATCGGTTACGGACAAAAATAAAATCGACAGTAAAGCATCTTCGTTTGTCCTTCCTCTGGGCGCGACCATAAATATGGACGGGACTGCGCTTTATGAGGCGGTAGCGGCCATATTTATAGCTCAAATTTATGGAGTTGACCTGTCGCTTGGGGCGCAGGTTATAATATTTTTTACGGCCACTCTGGCTTCAATAGGCGCCGCAGCCATCCCGGAGGCCGGTTTGGTTATGATGACGCTGGTTCTTTCGGCGGTCGGTCTGCCGCTGGAAGGCATTGGCATTATCCTGGTTATCGATTGGTTTCTTGACAGATGTCGAACGACTGTCAATGTTTGGGGCGATTCGATTGGCGCCGCCGTGATAGGTGAAACCGAGGAAATCAGAGGGTATAGAATCGGCGGACGCGAAACGGCATTATCAACTAACCGGAAAAAATATACCAAAGCCGCAAATAAAAGATCCGATAGAGCCGGGAAAAGTCTGAAAACTAATGGCAAAAAATACGGCTCCAAATCCCGAGTACCCAAAGATTCAAAACCAAGTGAGGGCAAAAAGTATCAGCGAACCAAGGATATGCGCAAAAAATCGAACGGCAAGGTTTCAACTTTTGATAAAAAATTAACCCAAAAGAAAAGTTCGCCACCCAAAACCAAAAAACCGTACAGCAGAGTCAATAACGAAAAACCGTTAAAGAAAAAGGATACCTTTCATCTGTCAAAGAAAACTATTGAACAAGACCTTGAAAAAGTTCATCGCCAATTAGCCGAAAAAAACAAAAGCAAAGAATCAAATGGAAAAATTAAAGATTTGATCCGAGAACCAAAACCTGAAACCAAATCAATTGATAAAACAGATCCTCATAAAGGTGATTTCTTTAGTGAAGGTATTCCCAAATTCGACTTTTTTGATGATGACAAAACCAAAGAAGCCAGACCTATCGAGGAGAAATCAGACACAATTGTTGATTCAACAAAGAGCGAAGATATTATTAAAGATGTTTCGACCGAAAAAAATCATGAAGAGCCAATTGTCTCTGAAATTCCGGTAATTTCGATACCATCGAGCAATGATAAAAAACCTCCGGATGAAGTAGTAAAGGAAGGAAAAAAACCTGCCGAGGAAAAACTGTCGGAAGAAGATTTATCATCGTCTGAAGAAAAACAGGAAGACAAAAAAGATTTCGGGTGGGGACGCGAAAAGAAAAAACGTCCTTCCAAATAGAATCTTGTGCCGAATAGTAAAATTCAAATTTCACTTTGATTGACAGAACTTTTGTCGATGTCGTTCGTTTAAAATATAGAAAAAACCTTGACATAAATCCCGGGATAATGGTATTTATCTGATGGAGATAACGTTTTGAATAGCCTAAAGGTAACATTTCTGATCCTGCTTTTGACATTACTGTTTATTGGTGTCGGCTATGCCCTTGGCGGACGAAACGGAATGGTCATTGCGTTTTGCCTGGCGGGCGTGATGAATTTTATCTCATATTGGTACTCGGACAAGATAATTCTTAAAATGTATCGAGCCAAAGAGGTAACCGAGGCAACGCACAGGAGACTTTATTCAATAGTCAGCATGACTTCACAGGAAGCGATGATGCCGATGCCAAAAGTTTATATTTTGCCGACAAAAGGCCCCAACGCCTTTGCTACCGGGCGGAATGAAGATCATGCGGCGGTGGCGGTGACTGAAGGACTGCTGGAAATATTAAATGATGCCGAGCTTAAAGGGGTCATTGGCCATGAACTGGCGCATATTCAAAACAAAGATTTACTGATTGGCACAATTGCGGCAACATTGGCCGCGGCTATTGGAATTCTGGCCTCGATGGCACGCTGGGCAATGATTTTCGGCGGATACTCCCGAGGCGGCAATCGTGACAATAACCCGATTGCGCTGATTATCGCCATGATAGTGGCCCCGCTGGCCGCCATGCTAATCCAGATGGCAATTTCAAGGTCGCGGGAATATAAAGCCGATGCCAGAGGCGCTCAAATAACAAATCAATATCTGGGGCTGGCCTCGGCGCTGGAAAAAATTCATAAGGCGCCGGTAAAAATGAATCTGGACAACCGCCCGGAAATGGCCCATCTGTTTATTGCCAATCCCTTATCCGGCCGGAAATTTACTGCGTTGTTTTCGACTCATCCTCCGGTACAGAAGCGGATTGAGAAATTACAAAAACTCGCGGCCGGAGGTTTGGATTATTAGCGGCCAAAGACGGGCGCCAGAACCCAATGAATAACGCATATTTTGAAATCATCGCAATTCTGATTTTAATCGCCGCCAATGGTTTTTTCTCATTGTCCGAATTTTCAATAATTGCCAGCCGTAAAAGCAGACTGAAACAGATGGCCGAGGAGGGTAATCGAGCCGCCTCGCAGGCCGCCAAAATCCAATCACATCCGGAATCGTTTCTCGCTACCGTTCAGGTTGGGATAACTTTTGTCGGTGTTCTGGCCGGCGTCTTCGGCGGTATGACCATTGTCGGTTTGCTCAAACCGTATATTGCCTCTATCCCGATTCCGATTATTTCGAATTCAGCTCAGATTATATCGTTTTTTGTAGTCGTTATAACTATTGCCTGTTTGACTATTGTCATTGGTGAATTGGTGCCGAAATATCTGGCCCTTTCCAAACCGGAAAGAATAGCCTCAGCGGTTTCGGGACCGATGATTTGGTTTTCAAAAGCCGGTTTTTTTCTTGTCCGATTTCTCAACGGTATTGCCCGTCTCTTGCTTAGACTATTCGGCCTTAAAAAAATCCCTGAAAGAAGTTCTATTACTGAAGAAGAAATTGACCTAATCATTGCCGAGGGAAAGGAAAAAGGGATATTTGATTCCACCGAGCAAGAGCTTATCCACTCGGTATTCGATTTTGCCGATACGACCGTCCGGCAGACAATGACCCCCAGGACTGATATTATTGGAGTTGATATAGATGATGAGGCGGATGAAATTCTTGAGCAGATAGCCCAGAACGGTTTTTCCCGTTATCCGGTTTACAGTGAGAATTTGGATAAAATCGAAGGTGTTATTTATACCAAAGATATTATCCGGCTGCTTCAGGATTCAAGGCTTTATACCATAAAAGATATAATTCGCAAGGCTCACTTCATCCCCGACTCGATGAAATTAAGCAAACTTTTGACAATTTTTCAGCAGAAGAAAATGCAAATGGCTTTTGTTCTTGATGAATTCGGCGGGACAGCCGGATTGATAACGCTAGAAGATGTTTTGGAGGAGATTGTCGGAGAAATTCAGGATGAGTTTGACACTGAGCAGAAAGAATTTGTCGGGGAAACCGATTCCGTTGCCTTTGCGTCGGCATCGTATCGGGTCGATGAGCTGAATGATTCCTTTGAAACAAATTTACCCGAGGATGGACCCGAAACACTGGGCGGCCTGATATTTGAGCATCTTCAACGACCGGCGATGCAGGGTGAAAAAGTGGTAATCGAAGGATTAAAGTTTGAAATTCTTGAGGTCAACGGTAATCGTATTAAGAGAATTCGAATCGAAAAGGAATCATCCGATAATCCGGACTCTCAGCAAGATTAATATATTGCAACGGACAAAATTCTATCTTTTAATAAATATCTGGAAAAGCTCCATGCCGGTTACGGTAACAACAGAAACAATAATACCGGCAATTACAACGCCGAGCGCCAGATACCAGAAGGCCTTTTTCCTGTCGAGATTTAAAAGCCAGGCGGCCAGGGTCCCGGTGTAAGCCCCGGTAATCGGAAGCGGGATAGCGACAAAAAGCATCACTCCCCAATAACCGTATTTAGCAATTTTTTTCTCCGCCTTCTTTTGGGTTCGAGCTACCCAAAAATCGAAAAGCTTTTTGTATAGTTCGATACGATATAACGGCTTGTGCAATGTTTCAAAGAAAAGATAAAGTAATGGAATAACCAGCATATTCGATAAAACGCAGAGTGAATAGGCCAAAAATATATTCATCCCCTGTGCGAAAGCATAGGGAATGCCGCCGCGAAGCTCCGAAATCGGAAGCAGTGATAGCAAAATTGCCTGCAGGATATAATTCATAATCTTATGAAGGTATATTCGATACGATCAATTCACAAGACATTTTAACTAATTGGTTCGAATTAATATCATTCATTTTGCTGTTTCTAAGCCTATTTCTATATCGTATATTAAATTATGGCACATACGCATTCGCATAATCATATCAGATCGGGGAAACGGCTGTTTGTTACAATACTGCTTAACATGGCTATAACTATCGCTGAGATTATTGGCGGCCTGCTTACCGGCTATCTGGCGCTTTTGGCCGATGCTGTTCATAATCTATCCGATGTTGCCGCTTTAGTTCTGGCCTATATAGGTGACAAAGGTGCATCTCGCCCACCGACAAAAAAGGCAACTTATGGTTTCAAACGGCTGGAGGTGATGACTGCTTTTGTTTCCGCGGTCAGCCTGGTGGTGATAGCCATATATATATTTTATGAAGCTTATCAGCGATTTTTGTTTCCTCAGCCTATCTCAAATCCAGTCTTGCTTCTGGTTATTGCCTCAATCGGACTTGCTGGAAATATTCTGTCGGTCTGGATATTACACTCGGCCAAAAAATCGTCTTTGAATATACGCACCGCCTTTCTGCATATGCTCTATGATACTTTATCTTCCGCCACCGTTATATTGGGAGCCGTAGTTATTATAAATACCGGCTGGATGTATCTCGATCCTATCCTGTCAATAATTATCGGCCTGATGATACTCTGGTCGTCATTTGACGTATTAAAAGAGGCGACTATCATATTTTTTGAGGGCGTTCCACGCGGAATAAAATTTGACGAAGTAGCCTCGGCAATTAACAGTTTTCCAAAAATTGTCAATGCACATCATCTGCATATTTGGTCACTGTCATCGTCGGAAATCGCCCTTTCGTGTCATATCTGCCTTACCGAGGCCGATTATCATCTGGCCCCGGAGACTATCAGGAAAATCGGTGAGTTGATGCAGCAAAAATTCGGAATCGGACATTGCACTATCCAGGCGGAAATGGATATTTGTCCCGATGACAATATTATTGATAATTTCTTAGGTATCGAGGACAATCATGAATAGACATCCCGGCGATATTGTTGAATCAAAAATAAAAGACCTGGCTTATGACGGTAAAGCGGTCGGCGAAATCGACGGCAAAATTATTTTTCTAAATGCTGGTTTGCCGGGCGAGGTTGTCAGGGCCAGAATTACCAAATCCGGGCACAGATATGATGTCGGCAAAGTTGTTGAGATAATTGAAAAATCCGATGAACGGGTTTCGGCAAGATGTTCACACTTCGATATTTGCGGCGGCTGTACCTGGCAGGATCTCGATTATGAGCGGCAGTTATATTACAAAAGAAAACAGGTTGACGATTGTCTGAGACATATTGGCAAATTTAAAACAATCGATTTGGCCGAGACTATTCCGGCGCCCAATAAGTTCCATTATCGCAACAAAATGGAATTCTCGTTTAATACTGATCTGGAAAACGGCTTTGTTCTTGGTCTGCATAGAAGAGGACGGTTTAACGAAATTTTTAATCTGAACGAATGCTATCTGACCTCGGAAAAAGTCCCGGAGATTGTTAATTGGTTTCGGGCGTTTGTGAAAGGGAGCGGGATGACAGCCTATGATGTTACCGAGCATACCGGGTTTTTGAGATTTCTGATGATTCGTCAGGCACAGAACACCAACCAGATTATGCTCAACATTGTAACGGTTGACGGTGTCATTTCAATTTTAGAGACTCTTATTGCTGAAGTAAAAAAACTGTTTCCTGAAGTTGTCACTGTTGTCCAGAATATCAATAATCAAAAAGCCAATATTTCCAAAGGTGAAAAAGAGATAATTCATTTCGGAGACGGGTATATTGAAGAGCGGATACTTGATTGTCGGTTCCGGATATTTGCCAATTCATTTTTTCAGACAAATTCGCTTCAAACCGAAAATCTTTATCGGACCGCCTTTGAATTACTGCAGCCAAACCAAAATGATAGACTGCTCGATTTGTACTGCGGTGCCGGAACCATAGGATTGACAGCGTCGAAAATGGTTGATGAAGTGATTGGGATTGAACTGGAACCGACTGCCATCGAGGCGGCTCGGGAAAATGCAAAATTAAACGAAATTGGCAATGCCACATTTTTTACCGGATTGGTTCAGGAACTGCTGAACAAAAACCCGGATATTTTAAATGGGGTCAGTACAATTATTACCGACCCACCCCGAGCCGGCATGCATAAAAAGGCGTTAAAGGCCCTGGCGGAGCATAATAACAAAAAGTTAGTTTATATTTCATGCAACCCGTCAACTTTTGCCCGGGATGCGCGAATACTGGTTAATTCCGGTTACACTTTGGGTAAAGTGATGCCGGTTGACATGTTCCCGCATACGATGCATATTGAGTTGGTTTCGATATTTGAGAGATAGAAAATAAAGAGTTTTGAGATATCGGAGGAATTGTGAAAAAGACAGGATTTGTAATAATTGCAATATTATTAATGTTTACCGTAAATGTTTTTCCCCAAAGCAAAGTTGATAAAAATTTTGAAAAGCTGGCTTCCGAAATTCTTGATAATCTGCAAAAGTTTTACCCGGTTAAAACGTCAGAAAAAGGGATTCATAAATACGATTATTTATTGACCGATTATTCCCGCAGATCTATTAAAAGCGAAATTTCCAAGCTTAAGAAGTTTGAGAGGCGGCTTTATAAGTATAACAACAGTAATCTTACCGCGGAAAACCGGATCGGTCAGAAACTTCTCAAGAGCAATGTCGATATCGCTCTGCAGGATTTGAGCAAAATAAAATGGCACCAAAGGAATCCATATCTATATATAAACGATGCTGTTAACTCGGTTTATTTTCTGCTTATATTCGAGTATGCACCCTTAAGTGAGCGGGCACAGAATATTTTGGCCCGGATGAAAACGATTCCCGATTTATTTGTTCAGGCTCAGGATAATCTGAAAAATCCGCCCCCGGTTTATATAGATCTGACAGGTGAAATGATAATAACCAGTATTGACTTTTTTAATTCGGTAAGAGTCGATCTGTCAAAAAAAATCCCGGAGCTGGCCAATGAAATAAATAATGCCGCTGATCGTATTGTCCAGTCATTGAATGAATACGACAATTTTCTTGCCAGGATTACTCCGGGAGACGAAGCCTCCTTCGCAATCGGTAAGAATGATTTCGACTACAAACTAAAGCATGAATATTTTTTCGGCTTTGACAGCGATTCTCTTTTGAAAATAGGCGAGGCCTTATTCAAAGAAGCCGATTCGACGTATAGAACTTATAAGGCCTGGCTTGAGGCCAATGAACCGGAAAATTCGGTTTTTGTCCCCACCTGTATCAAAAAGCGGGATGTCCTGGATTATTATAATTGGGAAGTTGATCAGGTTAGACAATTTCTTATTTCTGAGGATATACTGACTGCTCCTGAAGATATAGGTGAATGTAGAATTGTTGAAATTCCGGAGGTTTTTCGGAGTATTATTGGGGGTTATGCCTACCAGATGCCGGGCGCTTTTAATTCCGATCAAACCGGATATTTTTATATTAGTCCGATTCCTGAAAAACTGAACGATGAAGACCGGGATTATTATTACCGCAGAATGCATAATCGTGATTTCAGGAGGTTGGTGGTGCATGAGGCTTATCCCGGGCACCATTTTCAATTGCAGATCGCCGGACGAAATGGAAATGATATAAGGAAATGGCAGGATAATATAGGTCTTATTGAAGGTTGGGCGCTGTACTGCGAAGAGATGATGTATCAAAAAGGACTGTATGGCAATAATAAACGGGCTTATCTGAAAGTTTTAGGCGGTATTCGTTTTCGTGCCGCCCGGATTATTCTTGATGTTAAACTGCATACCGGACAAATAAGCCGCGAAGATGCGGTTAGTTGGCTAATCGAACTTTTAGGAGGATATGACAAATATGCCCAATCGGAAATTAATCGATACACGCTTAGCCCGACCTATCAGATGAGTTATCTTATCGGCAAAAAGGAAATCTTACGATTGCTCGATGATTATAAGAAAAAAGAGGGCGACATTTTTTCATTAAAAGAATTTCACGATCGTCTGCTTGCCGAAGGTTCGCTTCCGATTCCACTTATCCGCGATCTCTGGGGATTAAAACAATAGTATTTAATAAATATTTTCTTACAAAAAAAGGCCGCATTGTGCGGCCTTTTTTTAAATCCCAATTTTAATATTTCGGCTACGGGCAAATCGGTGCCGAGCCGTTTTTATATTTATAATTTATCAAATAGACTATATCGAGAATATTTATAGTCAGGTCGCTATTTACATCGGCCGAATTTAAATACAACGGCGCCGGCCCGCTTTTATATTTGTAATTAATT
>CBFCZE010000096.1:0-10801 GCA_965602655.1 uncultured bacterium | reverse complement strand
TCGGCAGTGTTATTGACGCCAATTAAAATGGAAATAATTATTAGCCGGGGTGCCCCACCCGACAGTACATTATTAGGTTAGACTATTCCGGTTTTTTCGGCTCGACCATTACCATTGTCTCGCGTTCGACTGTCACCAGACCGGCTTTGGCATTACGCGGCTTGCGGATATAATTCCGCTCGGTGTATATCACCGGAACAGTTTTGGACTTTCTGGCCTTAGAGTAAAAGGCCGCCGCTGCTGCCGTTTCGGCAATTTCATTTTTCGACGGCTGGAAATTTTTGTTGGGAAATTTCAAAACGACATGCGAACCGGCGCACTGCGAAGTATGGAACCAGAGCTCGTACGGACGGGCATGACGGAAAGTTGTTGTATCATTATCGGCACCATCCTTGCCAACAAATATTGTAACTCCGCTGGATAGGACAAAACTCCGATACGGAAGTCTGGGCGCCTGCGCTCTTTTGGTTTCAGTGGTCGGAAGAATTTCCAGAATCTCGGTCTCATACTTTTTTTCGGCCGAATCAAAATCGGTTTCAAACTCATCCAGCATCTGTTCGGCCGATTCATATTCAATTCGCGCGATTTCCAGCCGTCTTTTTAATAGATCAAGCCCATCTTTGCCTTTCCGATATTTTTTAAAATACAAATCGGCGTTATCCGCCACCGTCAGGGCCGGATTAAGAGTTATCGTGACCCGGTCGGAATTATTTTCATAAAGATTGTCAAGGGTAACTGTTTTCTGTCCCTTTTTTATCCGGGTGATATTGGCTTTCAGAATTTCAGCGTACTGACGGTACATATCGAACTTTTCGGCAGAAGAAATATCTTTCTCGACATACACGATTTTTCTTTTTTGCTTTTTAACATACCGTTTGACCGCCTCAAGGATTTTCTGTTTTCCGGAAAGTTCCACCTTGACCGCCTTACGGTCTTTTATCATGTCATACACAGCCAGCGAAAGAGTTTTATGCTTTTTCGGTTCACCGGATAAATGGTGCAGCTTAAACGGTGCCACCGCCGGAGTATCATAGCTATACCCGGAGCCATATCGCTCAAACAGTTCCGCCGTCGATAAAATATGTTTTACCAGACGTTCCGTTTCGGTTTTGGTTATTTCATTGATTGGCATCGTGAAATCAAGATCGGCCCGCTCGGCGATTTCATCGGCCAGAACTCTGTCAAGTCCCAAAAAATTTTTATATAAAAACGACCCGATTTCAATTGTGCTATCTTTGATTAATTCGGTCAACTGCTCCAACCTGAAATCAAATGGATTTAATCTATCAAGAGCAGTCGGAGGATTATATTGAATATCCGGATCATATTTTTTATTCCGAAGTGTCGCCAGAATTTTATTGTTGTTATCAAGAAGCCAGAGATTACCGTTAGGGCCGATTGCTTCGATAATTATAGAAAAATTGTCCGAGCCCTTTTTTAAATTTATTTTAATTATCCTATCAAGACCCAGTTGTTCAATTGAAATAATGTCAGCCTCATACGCCAACTGAAAAAACGGCCACGGTTTTTCCCTGGTTTTAACAGATATTTTGCTTCGCGGTATTACAAAAGCGCCAAAGCCGGCGGGGTGATAAGCCAGACCCAGAGCGACCGTTCCTTTTTTGACCCTAAAAAGTAGATATGCCTCACGTTCTTTTTTATAGAACTCGGATGTTTTAAACCGGCCGCCTGCTAAACATTCTTTTAACTCGCATACCAGAGCATATATATGAAGCGCTGTTTGCATGGGAGCCAATATAATCGTTTTATTTTCAAAACTAAAATATAAAGGTCAATCTTCCTGTTTTTCTTAATTCTTTTTAATTCTTTTTAATTCGTCCTGACGGCCCAAAAATCAAATAATTCCTTTAGTTTTTATGTCAATTATTTTAAATTGAAACAACGGTATGAATTTACAAATCGATAAATATTCGAATCATTTTCGATATATATTTCTGGCTCTTCTTTATTTTATCGTCTGCCTGATAGTTCTTAACACCTTTATGGATATCAATGGATTCCGGGGTAACAGCGAACGGTTCGGATTTAATAAGATGATGACCTATACCGCCGAGCAGCCGTTTGCTTATCGGGTTCTGACTCCGGTACTAATAAACAGCGCTGTTTCGCTTATTCCGGAATCGGTTATCTCCAAATTGGAAAAAGATCTGCTTTTCGATTCCAATCTGCTTCGGTATGTTCATGTCACGGAAAATTGGGATGCTGCTGCTTCGGCGAAATATCATCTGACCTATTTCTATTTATTCATCTGTCTTTTAATTACCATTGTCGCATTGAGGAAACTGACGAAGATAATATACGATCCGCCTGCCGCCGCCCTCGATTTTGCCCCGGCGCTGGCGCTTATCCTGTTGCCGATGACATTTATTCATGGCGGTTACATGTATGATTTCCCGGAACTTATGTTTTTTATTGTTGCTCTGGTTTTAATTCTGAGATCGCATTGGCCGCTTTATTATTTGATATTTCCTCTGGCAGTCCTGAATAAAGAGATCGGCTTTTTTATTATTCTGTTTTTTGCGGTTTTAAAATTCAAGAAGATGCCAAAACCGGTTTTCTGGGGACATATCGCCGCCCAGTTTATAATCGGCCTGGCAATTTTGATATTCATCAGAATTCTTTTTGCCGACAATCCGGAACCGCTTCATTCAGTCCGGATATTTACCAATCTTCTGTTCTGGATAAATCCTCTGTCCTATTTGAAATTCTACGAAACCTATGCACCGCTTTTGGGAATTCCGCGTGGCGGCAATATAATTTCGCTGTTTTTACTTATCTTTGCTATTTCTTATAAATGGAAGGAAAAACCGGTACAAATCCGCTCTTTATTCAAATATTCTTTTATTATTATGCTGCCATTGTTTTTGTTTCTGGGAAACAGAGATGAGCTCCGCGGGTTGGCTCTGATATTTCCGTCGATATATCTTCTGGGAGTACATACATTTTATAAGCTCTACGGCAACCTGTATTCGGAAAAAAAGCAGCCCAATTAAAAAGCGGCCGGTTTATTTTCGCCGACCGCTCATTCTGCAGCACCTTTTGAACAGCATAATTTTTTTATGCGCCGTCAATAGGTTCTCGTGCACTTGCAGAATTGATATAACTCAGGACATCATTATTTTTGCAATGGTCCGCACGTAGTCATCCATTCTTCACATGTACAGGGTGGCGGACCTTCCTTATACTTATAATTAATTATATATACAATATCCAGAATATTGACTATACAATCCTCGCATCTGGCATCGGCGCTGCACAGCGCGTATGGAACCGGCGCCGGACCCTCCTTATATTTGTAATTAATTATATAAACAATATCCAATATATTTATTGGTGGAGTACCATCCGCCTCACCCGGTTCGCAATCACACGGACCGGCTGTAACAAATTCCTGCCAGTAACCATGATTAACAATATAATTGGTGGAACTGCCTTCATCAGTCGCCGTCTGCGATATCGTTCCGTTGACAATATAGTTGGTAGATGTGCCTTTTGTGCCGCCGCTGGATCTCACCTGCCAGTTTATCTCCTCTCCGGCTCTTGAGGGAGATTTCACAGACTCAGAATTTACTGTCTCTTTTTCTGCCAAAGGCAGTGATTGCTCCATAATCGGTGTTAGGCTCTTTACACCAACCAATTTTTGTTCAACCGATTTACCACCGACCACAATAAGCGGAAGCAGAATAACAGCCGCAAAAATCAACAAGGCAAATTTTGGTTTCATCGCCCGGTCTCCTCTCTTATAGACTGCTGGGCCGCCTCGTCCTGCATATTACGAAGTTCCAGTTCCGCCTGCAATGCTTGTGCCTTGGCTTCTTTGGCTCTTAGCTCATAATACCGCAAATCAATTTCATACATGGTTTCTTCAGTGTTGGTAACCGGGTTAACAGAAGTTACCATTTTCGCATCGGGATTGTCACCCGGATTGGCGGTAACAGCCTTTACCGTGGCATAAGATGTTGGATAAAATACTGCCTTTATTGAGCTATTGGTGGTACTGGCACTGGCGCTCGGATTTGAAGCAATATATAATCCCTCCAGACGAAATTCATAATCCCCAGCTGTTTTAAAATAAACTCGGTCGGCATAAACAGAGTAGGCAAACATGCTGGTGTTGGGGAAGACATTGGCACCAACTTCCACAAAATAACCGGGATCAAACGATCCTCCAGCAGTTTCCTCTATTTGGAAAACGCCCCAATTATTGCCTGTCGTTCCCGACAAATAAGCACTGGTGCGCCCCGTTAGCATTATATATCCGTCCGCTGGAATAGTAATATCCACCTTAACTATGTCGGACATGGTTGGTTTGATTAGCACTGTTGATCCACTAGTGACGACATATGCAATCCCCGGTTCATCAAGTATTTCGGTATTGTTAATGGCCTTATTTGGCAAAACAACGGCATCATCTCCGGTTTGACCGCCATCCATAACAATTGCATTAAGATCGGAGGCATCTTTAATCTCAAGTTTTCCACCGGAACTATAAGCTGACAATTGGGATTTAATATTCATATTATGAGCACTTAACATCAAATATGACTGATCGCTGCGACCGGCAAGATGAACTCTGGGACTCCACATATCGGCCGGGCTATACATAACCAGTTCGCCCCAGGTATCACCATATAAGACCGCTGTTGGCATACCATTGTCATACAGACGTAAATCGCCCGACTGTCCATACAAAAAGATTTCCGCATCATTGTAAGTATCTTCGTCCAAATCAAAATATAAATTCCCGGTCATCATATCGCCTGATTCATCAACATAAATATCATCGGTTCTGTTTGCATAATCAGCCGATCCCGCGTAGTCTGCAGTTGTTGCGTGATCTGCCGACGTCGCATTATCAGCCGTGGTCGCGTTATCGGCCGTAGTCGCGTGATCGGCCGATGTGGCGTTATCTGCCGTTGTTGCATTATCGGCGGTGGTTGCGTGATCGGCATTGGCCGAGTTATCAGCCGTCGCTGAATGACAGGCATACGGCACTGAAATCAACTTGCTCCGAGGACTAAGTTCGGGATCCCCCTCAATTTGAATTCCCAACCAATAATCGGGGCTATCCCTGAAATATAATAATGAAGTAGGCGTCAGGGGGCCGATTTGATATTCAAACAGTCCATTTTCCACTGGAACCATAACCGATCCGCTGGTCCACATCTGATATCCGGGATCTGTCTCAAACTCTGCAAACCAAATTGTAAATGTCATTTGCACACCGGGCGAGATGTTTGTAATCGGCTCGCCCATATCATCGGTCAGTTGACCCTGATAATTGAAATACATCGGCACATCGGCCAACGCTGATGTCATCAGGGCTACAATGACCAGCGCCAAAACCATCAAGATTAGTCTTTTGCATTTCATGGTTTTCCTCCCATCAAATATTGAAGATTTATTTATTAAATATTCTAAACTTTAAAACGTAAGGCCTTGCTGTGGTTGGAAGTTGAAGAATCTATGGCCTTCAAAAAAATATTAAAATGTAATGCTGTATTCAAAGCTGACTGATTTAGGTATAAATTACGAAAATACGGTAGATTGTCAAGAGAAAATCGTTGAAAAGACTGGATTTAAACAGATATCGGACGGCTGGAATGATAACCGGAAATTACTGAGAATAAAGATATACAAATTATTTTCAATAGATTCCCTATCATTTCGAAACCAAAATGGCAAAACGGCGTATATAAAAGTGAACATTCCTTTTCCTTGCCTATAACGGCGTCGCCAGATCGGCGACGCTGTTTGCTTTTGTGAAGATTTTTTACGATTTGCCAAAAAATAAAAATAATTGACAAAAGAAATCTCAAACCGGTTTATTGCGGATAAATATATAAAGCATAAACGGATAGATACTGTATAATCGGATTACCCTAAAATGAAGCAGACCGGCAAATCGGACAATAGCAAAATCCGCTGGAAACCAGAACCGGATGATATTTTCCACATTCTCAGGGATCACGAAATCTGGCTTGAATCGGATGGCCACGACGGACATCGGGCCGAAATATATCATGCCGACCTGAGCGGCGCCGATTTATATAAAGCCAATCTGAGAGGCGCCCAAATCTGGGATACTTATCTGTATGAAGCCGATTTACGCGAAGCCGATTTATCTGAATCGGAGGGAATCAAGGCTGAATTTTTGGCCGGGGCCGATCTCTCCGGCGCGCGATTGCCGGAAGATATCAAACGATTCGGCACTCTTGATGATGTCGAAAAATATTCCAAAAGGGCACAAAAGACCTTATGGGGAACATTAATCCTGCTTCATTATTCATGGCTGATTCTAATGTCTGTTTCTGACGCCGATCTGTTATCGCGGATATATCTGCTTCCGTCATTATTTCCGGGGTTTTATGTGCCATCTTTCTGGTTTTTTGGAATTTTACCGACTATCCTGTTTGGTTTATATATCACCTTACATTTAAGCCTGCAGCGAAATTGGGAAAAAATATCGGAACTCCCGGCCATTTTCCCCGATAACATTTCTCTCGATAAAAAAATATTCAAAGGGTTTGTCAATAAACTGGTCCCGTTTCATCTGAAATTGGTAAAAGCGGAATATACGTTATTCCAACGACTTTTTAATATTTTTACGATTTTTACAATTCGATGGTTGATGCCATGCACTCTTATCTGGTTCTGGTTTAGATATTTAACCAGACACGACTGGGGATTGTCGATATATCATATTTTTATCGTTTGTCTGTCGGTCCTTTTTGCCTTCTTCTTTCATTTTCTAACCTGTCGTACTCTGCGAGGTGGAAACCTGAAGGGGAGCAATATTTTTCTCCGCTTTGTTTATTTACTGGCGACATTTGCCCTGTTTTTTATAATCTCATTTGGAGTTATCCAGTCAATCCCGCAAGAATTCGAAAACAGCTCCTTTACAATCGCGCCAAAGATTGCCAGCACTTTAGGCTTCAACCTGTTTTCGGATTTTTCCGAGGGTGAAATATCAAAAAAACCGGATAATTGGGGTGTAGAAATCGAAGATTTTTCAGCCGTTGCCGGCGCCAATTTAAGAGATCTGCATGCACCATATTCAAATGGAAGGCAGGCCTTTTTGGTTAACGCTAATCTTTCTTACGCCAATCTGAAATATAGCAACCTTGACTCAGCCGATTTGAGAGGCGCTAATCTAACAGGAGCAAAATTAAATGCATCCAGTCTTGTCGGCACCAATCTTGAGGGAGCCAATCTTACGGGAGTGCATCTTGAGGATGTCAATCTGCTGGGCGCCAACCTTTACGATGTCACAGGTTTGACTATTTATGCTTTGCGAAAAACCGACAACTGGCTCTACGCGCAATACGGCGGGGCTATATTGGATTCGCTCAATCTGCCGACCGATCATAACCAAAAAGTTATGGCCAATGATTTAAGCGGCTATAACTTAAGCGGTATTAATTTCCGCGGTGCAACGCTGGCCGGATTCAATTTTTCCGGCGCCAATCTGCAGTCGGCCGATCTAACTGATGCCGATCTAACCGGAGCCAATATATTTTCGACCGACTTGCGCGGTGTTACCGGCCTCGAAAAAGAAAAACTGCAGACGGCCCTGAACTGGTTTTTTGCGTTATACGACGAAGATTTGATGACCGATTTTGGTCTACCTGCCAATCATATCGAACTAACCAAAAAAAGAGATTTTCGAACCTACAGCTTTGAGGGGCTTAATTTGACGGCGGCCGATTTTAAAGGCGCCAATCTTCGGCAGGTGAATATGAAAAACGCCGTGTTGCGGGATGTCAATTTACAGGATGCCGATCTTTATGCGGTCGACTTAGGCGGGGCAGATTTGAGCGGCGCCAATTTCAAAAGCGCCATTCTGCTCGATACCGATATCAGGGGTGCCAATCTAACCAGTGTCAAAAATCTGACTATGGAACAGCTCCGATGGGCGATATACGATTCGGCTACAATTTTCCCGGACTCTCTAAAAGACCCCGCGGCCGAAAGACTGCGGGACAGGTAACTCAGACTCGTTCTTTTGAAAGGCCTTTCAGCTTTCTTCCATAAAACAGATCATCGCCGTAAACTGATATGTGACGGGCAATTGCCGAATTTTTAATTCCGGTGCGGACCAGATTATGTAACAATGTCGGCGGGTGGGAAAACGGACAGACTTTCATACATAACCCGCAGTCGGTTCCGGTCAACCGCCAGTAAGTCAGACATTTTTCCACATTAAGCGGCCATTTATTTACACCACGGACTGTTTTTCTGGTATCGTGCAGTATTGCTCCCGACGGGCAGTTAATCGCACATTTTTTGCAGATTTCGCAAAATTTCTGGACACCGAACTGAATCGGCTTATCGGGCACCAGCGGTAAATCGGTGGTGATACCGCCCAGTCGAACTCTGGCGCCGAATTTTGGGCTGATTAAATAACCGAACCGACCCAACTCACCCAACCCGGCGTCGTGTGCCACCGGCGGAAGCATTATCTGGTAATTGCTGTCGGAAATATGCGCCCGCGCCGGATACCCGATCTCTCGAATCGCGGCGGCCAGTGAAGTTGATATTAAGGCGGCATTGAGATACTGCCTCGCCGCCTCTTCGGTGATACCGAGTCGCGGGGCGGTTTCGACCTGCTCGTAATCCATCTCAATAGTGAAAACCACGGCAAACTTATGATTATTGTTTATCGGTAAACCCCACTGTTCGGGACCGCGGCCGACATAAGAATAAATATATTTGGGATTGAGGCGAGCAATTCCGACTTCATCGGCACCCAGATGAAGTGTTAGTTCTTTTATAACTTTTGTCATTTCAACCGGAGTGATTTCATCACCTTCTGACAAAACTGGACCATCCACTTTGGTCGTAAAACTGCCAATCGTTTGAAAATATGCCTGTATCAATCCGGATCGAAACTCATCATAATACCGGCCACCGGGGGCCAGGAGTGGCGGGAGTTTACGAATACGATCATCGATTGCTTTTAACTCCGGATTTTTCGAATAGTATTTTTCATACTTATCGGTTCCGGGTAAATACTCTTCGCGGGCAAACATCGTATCGCGCTCATCAACCTGCCCTGTTGGTCGGCCATAATTGAATAATTTTTGCCGACTTGTAGGAAGAAAAAATAGCAGTCCAATAACTATAATCACAATAATTGATACGAATTGAATCAATGACGAATAATTAAAATAATAATCTCCGGCAAACCATAAGGCACCGAATATCAAAAGCAGACTAAAACCTATCAGTACCGCTCGCCATTTATTTTCAATTATTGAATAGGCAGAAAACAGAGCCAGCAAAAAAGATAATAGAACGCCAAAAAAATAATAAACGAGATCAACAATCATCAACGACCTCGTTGCCGCACCGCTTCAAACAGACAGATACCGGTCGCCACCGACACATTGAGATTCTCGACTTTGCCGGACATCGGGATTTTCACCAGAAAATCGCACAGTTCACGAGTCAGCCTCCGCATTCCTTTTTCCTCGGAACCCATAACGATCGCCAGCGGACCTTTCAGATCGACTTCGTATATCGTTTTATCGGATTCATGCGCCGTCCCGACAAACCAGATACCTCGTTCTTTCAAATCCCGCATCGTGCGGGCGAGATTGGTTACCTGCACAAACGGAACATCCTCGGCTCCGCCGCAGGAAATTTTCTGGACCGTTTCGGTCATCGGCGCCGAGCGATCTTTCGGTGCAACAACGGCATGCACCCCAGCCCCGGAGGCCGACCGGAAACAGGCGCCAAGATTATGCGGATCGACGATACTGTCGAGGATAAGCAAAAACGGCGGTCGCTTCAGGTTATCCAAAATCCAGTCAAGATCTGTCTCGGTGAGAGCTTTAATCTTTTTGGTAAGATTGGTCTGTTTATATTTTCTATCCGGCCTTTTTGGCATATTGCTTCTCCAAACGTTACCCCGTATACAAGGTCATCCCTGCCCCTTTTTAATGTCATCCCCGTGCAGGCGGGGATCACGCAAAAAACGAAGATGGATTCCCGTTTTCACGGGAATGACGTTAATTATTTTAATTGCCCAAACCTACGGCAAAATTGCTATTTGGGCAAACAGTTTGTATTTATAACCAATTGGTGTAAACTCTATAATTCTTTATAACTACATAACCTCCTTGAAATTACAGCAAAATGGCTTTGTTCCGTCATTTTTAGACTTTAGACTATCAAATTGATGTTGATTTTGCTCTTTCTGCATAAGGTCTTTTGTGTTCCGTCAGGTCCTGTTTTATCAAAGATGAATTGTGACCTGACGGCAATAAAGAGTGTCGGGTCACACTTCCGCTACGCGGAATCAAGACCCAATACAACCTAAATAATTTTCCCGCCCCGTCAGGAACCGATTCCTGACGGAACCTCCAAAATGGGTTTGTTTCGTCATACTTTTTATTTTCCCGACAATATCGTTATTAAAATGGGTTTGTTCCGTCACTTTTTACCTTTTAACTATCAAACCGATAGTAAAATTGTAATTCATTTACTCTATTATTCTTCATATATACATGGGTGCGAATATGAATTAACAGTAGTTTGGTGGGGAAATTGTCTTAAGAAATGGTCGATTAAATATTGACAAATATAAAAAAAAACCTATATTTAATCAGGTATAGGCATAGGTACTGATTTCGAATAAAAGGGCATACAAAGACTCAATATTATTTCTTTCACTTGAGTGTGTAATGCAAAATATAACAATTTTAAACAATAGGAGAAGTGCTATGAGACGTATGTTAGTGTTATTATTGGGCATTATCATTTTTGGTGGTGCGAC
>CBFCZE010000095.1:0-10958 GCA_965602655.1 uncultured bacterium | reverse complement strand
TTAATTTATATTCTCGCATTATAAAAATATAGTTCAGTCTAAATTAGGAAAAATATTGATTGCAAATTTATATTTATAAATTACATATATGCGGACGGTCTGAATTAACATCGATTTAATAGTTTAAAACCTAAAAATGACGGAACGAACCATTTCGTTGGACTAATATGACAGAAAACAACTTACAAGGAATTATTGAAACTTGACCGAATCCTGCCTTACCATCGACAAGGTGCCATCCGACACAATACGAAATATACAATTCTCTTGATTTTTATGGCCAATGCTGTTAAATATAGTTCATAAAAATCGGAAATAATCAGCCTTTTTTATAGGAGCAAAGATGACAGTCAATCCGGAAATAATCGAGGCGCTGACCGATGGGATTCAGTCGGAAATCGCCGCTTATGTGTTTTATCTCGAAGCAATTAAAATTGTTGATGACAATGAATTAAAAGCGACTCTGGAAAATCTGGCCGGTGAAGAGAAGAAGCATTTCCAGATATTGGAAAGACAGCATGATTCGCTGATTCGGTCCGAGAAATGGATAAGCACCGCCGATATTCTTAAACAGGAAGGACTGCCTGATATTAACAAGGAAATGCAGGAAAAGCATAGAGATTTAATTGCGAATGTGCAAAATCTAAAAACCAACCGCGAAGTTCTTGTTATGGCTCTGAAGCTTGAAGAAGAGGCGCGCGATCTGTTTTTCAAATTCGCCCATGAGGCCGAATCCGAGGAGGCCAAAAAGACATTTACTCATCTGGCCGGTTTCGAGGAAGGTCATGCGTTGCTCATAAGAAATATGATTGCGAAATTATAGAGTATTATAAATTAGAATAATGGTCAGGTGGACGAGGCGTTTACCTACATTTCTTTCTGCAACTCTTTGAGGATTTTTTTCTGTTTGTCGCTGACTTTTTTCGGGATAATAATATTGACCTCGACATACTGATCGCCCCTGGTGCCGTTTACCGCCAACCCCATGCCTTTTAAACGAAGTTTTGTACCATGTTTGGTTCCCGGTGGAATTGAAATATTGATAGTTTTGGTCAGCGTCTTAACAGGCACTTTGCATCCCAAAACGGCCTGCGGATATGATATGTCGACTTTGGTATAAATGTTTTGTCCCTTACGCTCGAATTGCTGATGTTTTTTTACAGCCACGGTTATAATCAAATCTCCATTTTGTCCGCCACTGCGACCGGGATTACCCAGACTGCGCAGACGAATCCTGCCGCCATTCTCAATCCCCGCCGGAATTTTGATGGCTATTTTCTTTTTGACTTTGGTCTGCCCGGCACCGTTGCACACCCGGCATGCTTGCCCCGGCGTTACTCCGCGTCCGAGACATCGCGGACAAGGCCGCGACACGGAAAAAGCACCCTGGGCAGTACTTATCGTACCTCTCCCCCCGCACTGCGGGCAGGTCTGTTGACCACTGCCCGGCTCGGCGCCGGTTCCGGAACAAACCTGACAGGTTTCCGGTTTATTGAGGGCAATTGTCTTTTTGGTGCCGCTTATCGATTCCTCAAAGCTGACCTGTAATGTCAATGACAGATCATTACCCCGGGTTGCGGTCGGTTGACGGCGCCGACCTCTTCCCGGTCTGGACTGTCCACCGCGCCCAAAGATATCGTTGCCGCCAAAAATCGAGCTGAATATATCGGCAAATGAACCAAACCCGCCCAGATCCTCGGCGCGAAACGAACCATTGCTGAAATTCGCAAAATCAAATCCGCCCTTACCACCACCGGGACCACCGGCTCCTGCAAAAGCACCATACTTACGCATCATATCATACTGCTGACGCTTTTTATCATCACTGAGAACATCGTGCGCTTCTGAGATATCCTTGAATTTCGCCTCGGCCGTTTTATCCCCCTGATTTCTATCCGGATGATATTTTTTGGCCAGACTCCGAAACGCCTTTTTGATATCATCTTTGGATGCATTCTCAGCGACACCGAGTATGTTATAAAAATCTTTCGACATGTAATCCCGCTTTTATTTCATCGTGTATAGTATTAGCCCTTACAGGCTAATACTATACAAACCATTTGTCAACAAAAGAGGGGCCGTATTGGCCCCTGCCTTTATTTGTCCTCGTTGACAACTTCATACTCAGCGTCGACTGCGCCGCCGTCACTGTTCCCGTTATTTTCTCCGGGAGGAGGTCCGGGCTGTGCACCGGGATCACCACCCGGTGAGTCCCCCGCCGCCGAAGCCTGCTGATACATTTTGGTCGACGCCGCCTGCCAGAGTTGATTAAGCGCTTCCATCGATGATTCCATCTCGGAGGTATCTTCTGATTTTACCGCTTCCTTAACCCGTTCGATTCCTGCTTCGATCTTTGCTCTATCATCCGGATCAACTTTGTCGCCAAAATCTTTCAGGTTTTTCTCCGCCTGAAATACTGAGGCATCGGCGTTGTTTCTGATATCTATTTTCTTGCGTTTCTCTTTGTCTTCGGCTTCGTGACCCCTGGCGTCATTGACCATTTTATCAATATCAGCTTCGGTTAATCCCGAGGACGCCTCAATTCTGACATTTTGGGATTTGCCGGTGGCCATATCTTTGGCGGTAACATTTAAGATGCCATCGGCGTTGATATCAAAAGTAACCTCAATCTGCGGTATTCCTCGCGGCGCCGGCGGGATACCATCAAGAATAAATTTCCCAATAGTTTTATTATCAACCGCCATCTCCCGCTCACCCTGCAGGACATGAATATCAACCGCCGTTTGACCATCGGCCGCAGTTGAAAATACCTGCGCTTTTTTGGTCGGGATGGTGGTATTGCGTTCGATTAATTTTGTCGTTACGCTGCCAAGAGTCTCAATGCCCAGAGAAAGCGGGGTAACATCGAGAAGCAGGACATCTTTGACATCGCCTGCTAAAACACCGCCCTGAATCGCCGCACCCAGAGCAACGACCTCATCCGGGTTGACATTTCGATTCGGCTCTTTGCCAAAAAGTTTCTTAACCATCTCAACGACTTTTGGCATACGGGTCATACCGCCAACCATCACAACATCATCAATGTCGGCAAATTGGGCTTTGGCATCGCTAACAGCGTTGCGGCATGGAGCAATGGTCCGTTCCAGAAGATCGTCGACCAACTGCTCAAATTTCGCCCGTGATAAAGTAATGTTGAGATGTTTGGGACCATTGCTGTCGGCAGTGATAAACGGAAGATTGATATTTGTCTCCATCGTTGACGACAACTCAGTCTTGGCCTTTTCAGCCGCTTCCTTAAGCCGCTGCAAAGCCATCGCGTCTTTTGATAAGTCTATACCGTCGGATTTCTTGAACTCGTCAGCCAGCCAGTCGATAAGCCGTTTGTCAAAATCATCTCCACCCAGATGCGTGTCGCCATTGGTCGAAAGAACTTCGAAGACACCATCGGACAGATCCAGAATCGAAATATCAAAAGTTCCGCCGCCAAGATCATAAACGGCAATCTTGCCGATCTTTTTCTTGTCAAGACCATAAGCCAGGGCCGCGGCCGTCGGTTCATTGATAATTCGTTTGACATTCAAGCCGGCTATTTTGCCGGCATCTTTGGTCGCCTGCCTTTGACTGTCATTGAAATAAGCCGGGACAGTGATCACCGCATCGGTAATCTTATAACCCAGAAAATCCTCGGCCGTCTTTTTCATTTTACTCAGCACCGTTGCAGATATCTCCGGCGGTGTGTAATTTTTCCCGTTCATTACCACAGATGCACCGCCATTGCTGCCGGAAACCACCTTATACGGGAAATTTTTTGTCTCCTGCGAAACTTCATCAAACTTGCGCCCCATAAACCGTTTGATTGAGAAAACCGTATCATGCGGATTGGTTACCGCCTGACGTTTGGCCACCTGACCAACCAACCGTTCGCCGTTTTTGTCAATAGCCACCACCGATGGTGTCGTGCGACTGCCTTCGGAATTAGTGATAACCTCCGGATCCTTTCCTTCGATTACGGCCACGCATGAGTTGGTGGTACCTAAATCTATTCCAATAATTTTGCTCATAATAACTCCTTTCGATTCCCTCCTCGACATTCAAAACGGGCAGGTAATCCCTGCCCGCTTTGGAATATGCCGATTACCCGAATCAAATTTTAGTTTATCTTAACTTCAATCTCCTTCGGCTTTGATTTTTCCGCTTTCGGCAAAGTCAAAACCAAAATGCCGTTCTTGTAGTCGGCGACAATCTTGTCAGCCTCAACATAATCCGGCAGAGTAAATGATCGCGAAAAGGAACCGATGGAAACCTCTGACCAGACATAATCCGGACCATCTTCCTTATTATGAGATTTTTTCTCTCCGGAGATTGTCAGAACGCCGTCCTCAACCATTACCTTAATGGCATCCTTTTCCAATCCCGGTAGTTCTGCCTGAAGTCTTAATTGATCTTTATCCTCAGTTACCTCTACCCGGGGACTAAATTCACTATGAGTCGGCTGTTGCCATGGAGTTCCAAAGAAAGAGTTAAAAAGCCCCTCAAAGTCACGATTGGTTCGCGGGACCATCCTGTTTGGGTTGCATCGAATCAGTTTCATTTTAATTACCTCCTGTTATTTCTTTTATTTTGTTTCATTTTTTGTCAAATACTTAATCAATTGGCGTGCCAAAAACGATAACTCGTTCATATACAAAAAGATAGTGCAATTTGATTGATTTTGTAAAAATTCAAACTGCCACTATGGCATATATGTCACGCCACAATGGCATTTTCACTGACAGTGTGACAGAGGTATGGCAGATTATTTATCGTTTTTAAGGATATCTTCGATGGCTTTATTTAATTTTGAACCGCCAAAAAGGATTTTTTGCGTTGACAATAGATTATTTTTTAGATTTTTTACGACTTTTAGTGATTCCGAGTCACCAATTCGGCCCAAAGCCTTGATAATCGCTATTTTTATATCTTCGCGAGAAGATCTGTTGGAGGTATACTTTGATAGCAAGTCATTATCGTCCAAAAGATTGGAAAGGTACTCACCTGTTTCGGTTCCGCCCAGGTTCCCCAAAGCTGATATAATAGTCAAAATCTCGGTATTTCTCTTTTCGGCCAGATTTATAAGTTCGGGCGCAATGTCGGTCTGTTTTGTGAGTCCCAGAGCAATAATCGCCGCCTCGCAAATTTCACAGTCGTTATCATCAGACATAACTAATAACAGATCGGCGGCTGATTCGTCCCCAATTTTCTCAAGCGCCGAAACAATCGCCAGACGAATCCGGGTATCATCTTCTGCAATTCTGTGGCGCAAGGCTCGGCATCCTTCCGGATCGCCGAGTGAACCTAAAACAAAAATCGCATTTCTGACAATAAACCATTTATCATCGGGCAGTTCTCTTTTATCGGAATTACGGATAAAATGGGAATCATCTTTTAGTATTTCACCGCAGATTTTGAGAGCCGGTTTTCCCATTTCAGATAATATTTTGAGGACATTCATTCTTACCTGACGGGATTCGTGTGAAATAATTGAGGCCAGCGAGTAGGCCACTTCTTCGGAAGCAATAGTGACCAAAATATTTTTCAGATATTGAGTTTTCTTGCTGTCTTCTTTGACCAACTCATTTACGAGCTGGTTTATTACCTCAGCGCGATTCAGTTCCTCAACACCTTTCTTGACAGCTACAGATTCATAACTTCTAATTCCATCGATCTGATCGCTTTTTTTGGAGAGGATATCGCACAACGACGATAGCCGAGTATAATCTTTTGTCGATAAACAAATTTTGGCAATGGCCCAGATAAGATCTGAAAACTCAAATGTTTCCAACTCATCGGTTAAGTAATTATCTATTTTTTCAATTGTATGGTCGAGCAGAAAGTCTGCATTCGATTGCTGATCCGCCCTAAGTACAAATCTAAAAAGAATTAATGCCCGTTCTCTTAATTCAAAGTATGGTCCGGCTAAATTAGAAATCAAAATATTTATTACCGATCTGGCCCGATTCTTCTGACCGGTCCGTATTATTCGGCCAAAAAGATCTTCAAAATCATCGAGTTTATAACCGGGCAGTTCCGGATTAAAAACGGTGTAGAGAAATTGATTTATTTTTTCCGTCGATTCAACCCGAATAACACTGGTCTGGGGAACAACTTCAGAATATATATCTTTTGAGATTTTATTGTATGCTATGGTTGATTCAATTTGATTGAATATTTTATCCCGATCGGGATGCAAATTCAAAGCATCCAGAAGGACTTTTAAATCATTAAGACTTTGATTATCCGGATCGTCCTGATTATTATCAACAATAGTGTTAATCCGACTATTCAGTAATTCAATTAGTTTCTCAGGGTCAATTAACGATATCTTTTCCGGAATAAAATAGGCAATCAATTGCGGATAATAATCAATGTTAAATTTTTCTATAAATGTGTCGACTTCGCTTTCTTTAAATGATAACATTTTCGCCAATAAGTCAAGGTTTTGGCCGAGTGACTGTCCCAAAAGATTACGAACAGAAAAATCACCGGTAATATCGGCGCGATATTTAACACCTTTCTCAAAAAGCAGAAAACCCTTTTCGCCGTTTATTTTTATTGAGTCGATATTTTTTCTGTTAAGATATTCCTGCATCATATCCTGATATTTGCCGGTCGGTATTCTTTTGACGAACTTATCAAGAAACAATGAAAGCTGTTTTGTCGACATATCCGATCCAAACAGAATATTCTTAATATCAAGCAATTGCATACACTCAATTACCTGATCGGAAAAAACCGATGGTTTAAGTTTAATATTAAGGACAAACAGGTGTCCGGCTTCGATATGGAAATTTATATATTTTTTAAATCTATAAGCTTTTTCCATCTGTAAAAACAGACGCTTAATTGCCTTTCCGGACAACGGATGAGAAAAAGAATATACCGATACCTTTTTGGAGGCGACATAAAATTCTCTGACAATCTCCAGAGCCAGTTCGCTGAGATTCGTATTTAAATCCTTTTCGGAATAATCAAATTTGCTCATTTTAATCTCCGAGACAAGAGATCAGGCCATCCTGAGATATTACATATACCGATTCGCCATCACTGATGGCCGGGAACCGGATTTCATGATTATTTTTCCATTTAGAATTCAAAAGACCGCTCTTTTTATCAAGACAGTACAAATATTTGTCAAGAGAAGCGAAAATCAAATATTTGCCGACTGTTATAGGTGCCGACAAAATTACCCCGTCGGCCTGAAAAGTCCAGAGTGTTCGGCCGTCATTTTTATCCAGGGCTCGAAGCAGGCCGCCATTATCACCAACATAAACCATACTTTCATCAGTCGCCGGAGAAATCCAGATTGGCCATTCAAAGGATCGTTCCCAGATAATCTTTCCAGTTTTTTTATCAAGTGCTGAAAATATCCCGGCTATTCCGGATACAAATATCATATCGCCGATAGCTACTTTGGAAACCAACGGTTGCTTTAAATCTACATTAATAATCATTTTACCCGTTAACTCTTCAAATCCTATCAGTCTCCCGTCATCAAACGGGAAATAGACTATTCCCTCATTAAGGCTGGGACCGGCCGCTGATTTGGCGCCAACCGAATCCCGCCAGATAATGTCACCATTTAGACTATTCCGGCACTCCACCCAACCCAAATCGGAAGCCAGATATAAACGGTTCTCCATAATTATCGGCGCTCCGGTAACATCCTTTATCTCTGCTCGCCAGAGAGTTTTGCGATTGTGAAGATTTAAGCAAACCATACGGTTTTTTATAGGTCCCATGGCAAAATAGGCCAGTGAGTCAACGACAGTTAATCCGGTTTGAATATTGGCTTTTGATTTGTATTTCCCCAGATACCGGCCATTTTCCGGCTCAAAGAAATAGACCCGTCCGGTAGTTGTGCAAACGATTAATTTGCCGGCGCCTATTGACAGCGGCCCGATAGGAACACCAGAGACCTTTTTTCGCCATTTTAGATTCAGATTGCCCGAAAAATCAGAAATCTTTAAAGCTATTGAATCTCCATCATATCCCCCGCTGTATGGCCATACGGAAGACCTGTTCTCAACATCTCTTTCCAAACGAAATTTTTTCCCGCAACCTGACAATATCAATGATAGGGCCAGTATAACCACCATTATCGTTCTGGTTTTCATTAGAAATTCCATCCAAAAAAGAAATCAAAATTGGTATTTTTGCTGATTTTCCTGAAGTCGGTTCTACGGGAAAAATCAAAACGCAGCAGAATTACCCGACCCAATGACACCCTGAAACCGTATCCAAATGAGCCCAGCAGATCATCAAAATATTTGCCATCCATAAAATGAAATTTGGTATCGCTAAAATATCCGGCATCCAGAAATATGGCGCCTCGAATGGCACGAAAGCCGATCGCCCCAAAAGGAAAACCAATATATAAATTATCAATAAGCGGGAAACGGAGTTCATTCGAAGAAAACACTATGTTTCTATTATAAAATGCCCGACGTCCATATCCGCGAAATGACCAGCTGCCCCCAAAATAGATTCTTTGCGGTTCAATACCGGTTGAGCTATAGATAAAAAGCCGATGAGCGGCAGCCGAAAACTTACCAAGCCTGAAATACTTGCGAAGGTCCATCAGCGCCAGTTTATTATAAACTCTACCCTCGTCGAGGGCCGATGTAATCCCGATTGTAAAATTGTAGCGATGTCCGTCAATCGGTCCTGATATTTCCCATAATGAATTATCCGAAACAAATGAGAAGTAGCTGGACATCAAGGCGGCCCGTCTTCTGAAAAATCTTAGACTATAGTCACGATCGGAATAGCGCAGGTAGGTTGTTGTTTCCAGCCTGTTGAACTTTGACAGAGGATAATTGAAATGAATTAGCCCGCCTGCCTGCCGTTCATAATAGAAACCGTCAAAAGCATTATAATATTCATCATAGAGATGATACACGCCGACACCCCAATTTAAACGATGCTTTTTATTGAGATATGTCAGGGCAACATTAAAACTTGACAGAATATCATTTTTTGTCTGGGCCGTATTGGCCAAAAGGAAATAATAAACATTATCACCCAGCATATCAGATAAGGCAATCTGAAGTCCGCCCATCGCCCCATAAACCGGATCATAAGATATGGCCGACTGGGCAATATCAAAGGAGTAATCCGTATTATATTTCACCGATGATTTTATCGATTTCTGACTAAGTTTTTTGGGCTTCCAAAAAGTCTGACCAACAGGTTTTTCTTCCGCCAAAACAAGTGAATCTTTTAATATCGCTGAGTAGATATGAAAACCAAAATCCTGATAGCCCGAAAATATAATTCTGTCGCTGTCCGATGTTACTTTGGGGTCATATGCCCCGGTTAGAAGCGTCGTTATTTGACTTATGGAATTATCTTTTTTAAGGCAATAGATATTATAGGCGCCGTTTTTATCGGACGAAAAATAAATATCATCATTATATGTCTCAGGGGAACGATCCCGCCAGTTGCCAAAGGTTAATTGGGTTGGCTCAGTATAGGTATTTTCAATTTTAAATAGATTCAAGGCTCCCTCTTGCCCGGAGGAGCATCGATCTGAAGCGAATATTATTGAATTTCCATCAGCTGTAAAAGTCGGATCAATATCATAATAGAAATCATCAGTTATCTGAACCAGTTTGCCATCGTCGAGTGAGATCATATAAATGTCAGAAATACCGGAAATTTTTGTTCCGCTAAACACCACCCGCCGATTATCCGGAGAAAATTGCGGAGATACAATAGTCGCCATATTCGGAAATTGATATCTGGCCGTGATTTTATCAAGATTGATATTATAAATATAAAGAACATCAGTCTCTTTAGATTTTGAAGAAAATAATATTTCGCCGTTTTCATTGGCGTCAATTCCGCTTTGCAGTAAATGAAGCGATTCAAAACTGGTTGAGGTTCCGCCCTTCAAAAGGGTCTTCAGCCTCTTCTCTTCGCCATTGGGTGACATCATATAAATGCCGGAATAACCCATCTTATTAGCCTTAAAGACAATCCAGTCTTCCGAATCCTCACCATTTTTAAATTGAACCGGAACACCTTTAAGAGCATAACCCTTTTTCGTTAATTGCCGCGCTTCTCGTTTGGCCAGACCAGCGTCGGCTATTTCAGGGAAATATCTTTTCTGAAGATAATAGTGCCATTTCTTTGATATTTCTTTTATCGGTTCTCCCATAGTATGCTCAATGATTTTATCAAAAGTCCGCTCTTTCCACCAGTTCTCATATATCATAATCAGTTTTTCAGGGCCGTAGGTATCATTGATAAACTCGCAAATAGATTGACCCAGTTTGTACATAAAATAGGTCCCGGAAATCTGATGCATATTCTCTATTGCAAAGAGGTCTCCGGAAAGAACCATATCCTTGACAATCGCGTCGGCCTCGCTGTCCCATTTGGTTGACCAATATTCCGCCTGTCCCTCAATAAACCAGAGTGGCGGTGTGGCCATTCGCTGCTGTAACGAAATCGACATTACCGATTGCAATTTTGAAATTTGAAAAACGTGGACCAGCTCATGACGAATCACATGGGCAAAATCGTGATACGATCCGTGAAAGGGAACAACAACCCGGCCCTTCAGGAATTCTGTAAAACCGGCCACCGATTCGGGTAATATGCTCCAGGTTACATTGGTCTGCGTGAAGTAATTGGGAGAGCTATAAATAATAAGCGGGATCTTCCTGTAAATTTCCTGCTTGAATCGAGCCGCCAATATCGGGTAATAATCTTCGGCTACATTGGCCGCAATCTGGGCTATTTCCTCTTCTTCGATATAGAAATATATTCGAAAATGATCGGTCTCCATTACCTGCCAGTCAAAATAAGTATATTGAACCTTATTTTTCCCGAAGTAAAACTGTGCGCTGCAGATAGTTGGAATACTCAGTATTAAAGCAAGAAAAAATATAAATATTGGTTTTAGTTTAAGCATATCAATAACTTAAATATAGCAATTGTATCCAAATAATCAA
>CBFCZE010000094.1:0-11032 GCA_965602655.1 uncultured bacterium | reverse complement strand
ATTAAATTTCCCAAAATTGACATAAAAAAATACTGCAAAAAATTCTTGACAATGTCGAAATACTTTGTATTATTATACAACTGTTTAGTTTAACTAAATAGTTGTTTATAAAATATTCTGTTGTAAGTGATGGAAAATAAAAGAGATAAAAAAAATTCAGCCAGTTCGATATTAGAGGCGGCAACCAAAGAATTCAGCCAATATGGGCTATCCGGGGCCAGAATAGACAGAATCGCCGAACGCGCCCAGGTGAATAAGGCGATGATTTATTATCATTTCCGGTCAAAAGAGCAGCTTTATCAAACAATTATAGAGCGACATCTTGATAAGCTCAGGCATTTTTTCAAGGAAAGAATGGTCTGGCTTGATGATCCTGAAGATATTTTCCACAATCTGGCCGAATTTTATAATTCCCAGTTTATCAGTCCGGCCTTTATACCGATTCTGCTGCGTGAGATTGCCTCCGGCGGTGAAAGAATAATTAATACTTTTGCTGAGTTTATGGCCGAGGGACCGGCGCATAAATTAAGATCTGTTATCGAAAGCTCTATCGAGCAGGATTCGTTTAAAAAAATAGACAGTCGGCAGGCGATAGCCTCGTTTATCGGGATGAACCTTTTTTATCTGATTATGTCACCGTTGATAAATAAAATTTTGGAGATAGAAAATGAAAAAGATTTTAGAGAAAATAGGCCAGAGGCGATCGTTGATCTGTTTTTCAACGGCATCAGGACCAAATAGTTCTGCAATGTTATTTTATTTAAAAAATGTTGCACTTGTTTTAGTACTGGCGATGCCTGTTTCTGCCGATTCGCTTTTGACTCTTTCCGAAGCAATCAAGATGGCGCAGGAACATTCGTTTGCCGTGCAGGTTTCCGGTTTTGGTTCGAAGGCGGCCGAATACGATTTTAATGCGGCTCAAGCCGGTCGATATCCGACGCTATCACTTAGCGCCTCCGGATTCTACATCGACAAACTTCAAAAAATCGACGCCCTCCCTGCTGAAATGGAGATAGGGGCGCACGAAAATTATCAGGCCGATCTTAGATTATCGTTTCCGATTTATACCGGCGGCCGATTAGACGGATCAATTCGGGCCGTCAAAGCAATTTCTGAAGCCGGATCATTTGAATATGACGCTCAAAAAATGGCTGTCGCTTTTCAATGTCGCCGGGCCTGGTTCAATCTAAATATGAGACAAAGACTGGTCAACTCGGCTGAAGCATCGCTGAAAAGAATCAGGATTATAAGAGAAAACACAATTAATCTGTATCAAAACGGTCTGGCCGATTCAGTTGATATACTTGAGACGGAACTGGCTTATGAAGACGGCCGGGAACAATTGCTTCAGATGGAAAACGATTTAAGTAACGCCTCAACCGCATTGGCGGTTTTATTAGGAATACATTCTAAAGAGGTAATCGAACTTCCGTTATCTATTCCGGAGCCGGATAACTCTATTCCATATTATCGAAATTTATTGGTTGATACCGACTCGATATATCGTCCGGAGCTAAAAAAGTTATCAAGTCAGATTAGATCGGCCGAGCAGCAGGTGAGAATAAAAACCGCTGCTTACTTTCCCAGTTTAACGGGTTTCGGCGGATATTCGGTCGGCAAACCGAATCGTGATATGTTTGATGCCAAATGGAACGATTATTTTTCGGCCGGAATACTTTTGAACTGGGAGTTTAATCTTGGCGGAAAGGCAGGCAGTAATATTGCCTCGGCCAAACAGCGGCTGTCGATGGCTCGAATGAATTATCGGGCTGTCGAAGAAAAACTGATGCTTGAGGCCGAAACGGCGTTGGAAAATATTCTGTATGCCTATAGGCTGTATGAGTCGTCAAAGAGAAAATACAATATCACCGGCAATAAATTTCGTCTGGCCAAAGAAAAACAGCAGGCGGGCGATTTGACGGTGAATCGTTTGCTCGAGATGGAGTCGGAATATTCGGCCGCCGAGCAGATTTATTTTGTGTCGCAATTAAAATATTACATAAACGAATCTTACTTCTTATATGCAATGGGATTGGATAAAATCTACGGAGGTTTTTAAAATGAAAGATTTTCTTCTAAGATATAGCTGGCCGTTAATTATGCTTGCGCTTGTTTCATGCGGCGGCAATAGTCTCGCACCGAGCGGGTCGGGGTTAATCGAGGCAACCGAAGTGGTTGTCTCGGCCAAAACTGCCGGACATATTAAGCAGTTATATATTAATGAGGGCGATGTTGTTTTAACCAACGATACAGTTGCATTAATAGACACAACCATGACTCGGCTTCGGCTCAATCAGGCTGAGGCTCTAAGATTGTCGGCCAAGGCACAACTGGAAATTGCCGGTATAAATATCGAGCAGGTACTGCTTAATTTATCATTGGCCAAGAAGGAATTCGACCGAGTCAAAAGACTGATCAAAACCGGTTCGGTTAACCAGCAACAGTATGACAAAGCAGAAACGGCCTATAATCAGGCGGTCTTATCAAAGAAACAAGCGGAGGCCGCCAAAAGATCGGCCGAGGCGAATCTTCAAAAAATCAATGCCGAGATTGCAATACTCAATCAGCAGTTTAGTGACTGTTTTCCACAGGCACCTATTAAGGGAGTTGTTTCTGATAAATTCGTCGAGGTCGGCGAACTGGTAAGTATCGGAGCGCCGCTTATCAAAATTGCCGGTCTTGACACTGTATCGGTGAAAGTCTATCTACCGGCATCAGACTTAACGCAAATAAAACTGGGCGATAAAGCTGAAATTGATCCCGAGGATGAAACCACCCGGCCATTGACCGGTTTGATTATGTGGATATCTCCGAAAGCCGAGTTTACTCCCAAAAATGTTCAGACAAAAAAGGCCCGGGCCAATCTGGTTTACGCCGTTAAAATTATAATTCCTAACCCGCAACAGATTTTAAAAATAGGTATGCCGGTTTCGGTCAAAATCTTATGAGCCTGGTTCAGATAAGCAATCTTGACAAATCGTATGGTCAATTTAAGGCAGTAAAAGATTTCAGCCTGAGTGCCGATATGGGTGAATTGCTGGCTGTGGCCGGACCTGACGGGGCCGGGAAAACAACCATTTTTCGCACCATCTGTGGTTTATTGGAATACGATAACGGCATAATTAATCTGGCTGGATTTGATATCAATAAAGATTTTGATAAAATAAAGCCATTGCTGGGATATATGCCGCAGAATTTTTCGCTTTATCCCGATCTTTCAGTCGAGGAGAATCTTTATTTTTACGCCGGGCTGTTTGGGCTGAGTAAAAATGAATATGGAAATAAGAAAAAACGGCTATATCAGTTTTCAGGATTGGGGCCGTTTGCAAAACGGCGCGTCGGTGAACTTTCCGGCGGTATGAAACAGAAGCTGGCCTTAAGCTGTAACCTTATACATGATCCAAAAATTTTGATATTAGATGAACCGACAACCGGGGTCGATCCGGTCTCACGTCGTCAGTTCTGGGATATTCTTAAAAAACTCAAAACGGAGGGCTCGACAATAATCGTTTCCACTCCGTACATGGATGAGGTGGCGCTGGCCGATCGGGCGATATTTATTCATAATGGAAAAAAACTTATCGAAGGAAAACCGGATGAACTGTTTAAATATTTTAAAAGTGCAATTTATAATATTAAGGCGGTTCCCTCGTCCGGGCTTATGGCACAGCTTAATCAAATCGAAGGTATAACATCGCGCCGCTTTGGCTCGTCGATACATCTGTACACCAGCCCGCAACAAAAAATAGAAGAATATAACGACAGATTATCGCAACTTGGAATAAATACGGAATCAATTTCACCAATCAGGCCGGAACTTGAAGATCTGTTTATTCAGCTATTGGAGCAGCCCGATGCCTGATACGGTGACAATAGACAAACTAACCAAAAAGTTTGGCGATTTTACGGCCGTCGATCAAATCAGTCTGACGGTCGGTGAGGGTGAGGTGTTCGGTTTTCTGGGCGCTAATGGCGCCGGCAAGACAACCGCCATACGAATGCTGTGCGGTTTGCTTCTACCGACTTCCGGAAATGGAACTGTCGGCGGGAATGATATATATCGTGATAATGAAAAGATAAAAAAATCAATCGGATATATGTCACAGAAATTCTCCTTGTATGGTGATCTCACCGCTTATGAAAATCTCTGGTTTTACGGTTCGGTTTATCAACTGAAGAATATAGAACTAAAAGATAGAATCGATGAGTTATCGGAAGAGTTAGGATTAAACGAATTTTTAAATAGACCGGCCGGAAAACTTCCGCTTGGCTGGCGGCAGCGGCTGGCCCTGGCCGCCTCGGTTTTGCACCGTCCGAAAATCCTGTTTCTTGATGAACCGACCGGCGGTGTCGATCCGGTTTTTCGGCGTCGTTTCTGGGAGATGCTGTACGATTTGGCCGAAAAGGGAACAACCCTGTTTGTGACGACGCACTATATGGACGAGGCCGAGTACTGTCATCGGATATCAATTATGCATTACGGCCGGATTGTTGAACTGGGCAACCCGTCCGAACTGATACAAAAATATCAACAGCCAAATCTGGAAGAGTTGTTCGTGCAACTGATTTCAGACAAAAGCGAGGGATTGGCCGATGCATAAACTCAGGTTCATCGCCCAAAAAGAGTTTCGGCATATCCTGCGCGATCCCCGCTCGCTGGTAATTGCGATTTTGATGCCAATTATGATGACATTGCTGTATGGCTATGCTATAAATCTTGATATAAAAAATATTAAATTGGCGGTAATAGATTTTGATAAAACGTCGGTTTCAAATGATCTGATTGGACGGTTTTATAATTCAGGATATTTCACCGAAGCGACGGATCCGGTGAGTATCGATAATCCCGAATTGATTCTGAAAAAGGGGCAGGCCAATGCTGTTCTTATTATCAGGCCGGGTCTGGGTAAGGCGATACAAAAACTGAAAAATATCCGGAATCCGGCTGGATTAACCGTTGACGATTATGAATTAGGATTAATTGTTGACGGTGCCGATGCTAATATGGCCGCGGCGGCAGGAAGTTATTCCAGCATTATTGTCTCGCAAATGATAAAAGATAACCTGCCGCCCGGATTTGAACTGCCCGGTATAAGAATTTCAAGACAGGTCCTGTATAATCCTGATTTGAAGTCATCGCACTTTTTTGTCCCGGGTTTGATTGCTATTATCCTTATGATGATCTCGGCCCTGTTGACCTCGGTTACTATCGCCCGCGAAAAAGAGACCGGGACGATGGAACAACTTTTGACGACGCCGATTACGCCGCGCCAGATTATTATCGGCAAAACCCTGCCGTATATCGGGCTGGCGCTACTCGACGGCGTACTTGTTCTGGGGTTTGGCGTATTTCATTTTGGGGTTCCGTTCACGGGCTCGACACTGCTGCTGTTTGGCTTTGGAATTATCTATGTTATCTCGGCGCTGGCGATTGGAATATTCATTTCAACCATTGTAAAAACGCAGCAGTTGGCCATGATGGGGGCGATGTTGGTAACGGTGTTACCGTCGGTCATGTTGTCCGGATTTATTTTTGAAATAAAAAATATGCCGCTGGTTCTTCAGATTATCACCCATATTGTTCCGGCCAGATATTTTCTGCTTATCATTCGCGGTATCATGCTTAAAGGTTCCGGTCTGGAACTGCTCTGGGTGGAGGCGCTCTTTCTTGTTATTCTTGCGACTATTTTATTATCGGTCGCAATCAAAAAATTCAAACTGAGGGTTGGCTGATTATGATTCAGACTATCCTGGCCTTGATGAAAAAGGAGTTTTATCAGGTTATACGTGACCGCAATATGCTTCGGATGATATTTCTGATGCCGATGATACAACTTCTGGTGCTTGGTTACGCCATCAATACCGACGTCAAAAAGATTTACACTGCCGTTTACGATTTTGACCGGAGCAGTCTGTCGCGGGAATATATAAAAGCAAAAACCGCCGGGGATTATTTTATTGTATCATCCGATGACACCCCGCTCCTTGACGCCGAACGCGGCTTTAAGGAAAACCGATTTAACGCCGCCTTGATTATCCCGAATGATTTTTCCGAAAAATTCATAGAAAAGAAACCGGTAGATGTTGGCCTGTTGATTGACGGCAGCAACGCCAATTCGGCCTCGATAACTTCCGGGTATGCCGAGATGATTGCCTGGCAGTTTAACCGCCGTCAACTGGATATTCCGGAGCCGATTGTTATGCGGCAACAGATGCTTTTTAATCCGGAATCGGAAGCGGTCTATTTTATGGTACCGGGGATTGTGGCGGTCCTTTTGACAATGATAACGATGATGCTGACCTCGATGGCGATTGTTCGCGAACGGGAAATAGGAACATTGGAACAATTGATGGTGACACCGATCACGGTTCCGGCGCTGATTGCCGGAAAAACTATCCCTTTTGCCATCTTGGGTTTTTTTGAAATGTCGATTGCTCTTTTGTTTGGTATCTTATGGTTCGGGATACCGTTTGCCGGGTCATGGGTTTTGCTGTATGGTCTGACGTTTATTTTTCTGTTTACGACATTGGGGGTGGGACTGTTTATATCGACAATCACCAAAACCCAGCAACAGGCGATGTTTTATGCATGGTTTTTTTCCATCTTTGCATTATTGACTTCAGGATTTTTTGCGCCGATTGCAAATATGCCGCAGATGGTACAGTATCTGACCTATCTTAATCCGCTTCGATACTATATGATCATCGTGCGGGGGATTATGATGAAAGGTGCCACTGCCGAGGTACTGTACCCCGAAATAATAGCCATGATTATTTTCGGTGTTATTATTTTCACATCATCCTGGCTGCGCTATTCCAAGCGGGTGGCTTAGTCTGATAAATATGATTAATACAAAACTAATCTTAATCGAAGGAATGGCCGGATCGGGAAAATCAACAGCCGGTCAAAAATTATTGGATCTGTTATTAGAAAAAGAATTCAAGGCGGAGTTTTATCATGAGTTCAGCGACAAACATCCGGTAATCGATTATACCAAATCTGATATAAATTCTTGGATCAGCGAGACAATCCAGAGATGGAAAGAACTTGTTGATAATATTTCCAAAGAAAAAAAGATAATTATTTTAGATGCGGCATTTTTTCAATGTACGGTTGGTGAGTTGTTGGAAAGAGGCGCCGGTGAAAAAGAAATAAATGATTACGCTTTTGAAATACTGGATATTATTAAACCGGCAAATCCGGTATTAATTTATTTTTATCAAAACAATATAGTCTCGTCGCTTAAAAGAGTCTATGAGGGTCGTAATCAAAAATGGCAGAACAAAGTCTGCACCTTTTTAAATAACACTGCCTTTGGTCAAAGTAATATTCAAACCGGCTATGAGCTTTATCTTCAATTTAATAAAGACCTTCGTAAAATCACTGATGATATTTTCAAACAAGTAAAGATTAACAAACTGGCTATAGAAAATTCAAAACCGGATTGGCCGGTTATTGGTAAGAAAATATTTCAATTTCTGCAAATTTAATGTTTACTTAATCAATGTTAAATCAATTTTTGCTTTTTCCACACCATTAACAATAATCGCTATTTGATGTTTACCGGGATAATGTTTGCGGGTGGACATATCGACAAACGAATGTTTTTTTGCCAACTTATATTCGCCGGGATCATACATCTTTTCCGAAATTTTAAATACTTTTTTCGAAATCTTATTATTCGCTTTGGCAAAAGTGACGGCGTACTCCAGCCTGACTTTGTAATTATTAATTTTCTTCTTATCGCCGATTTTTAGTATGTATGAAAATTCTATCTTTTGGCCGATTTTAATTTTCTTCTTATTCAATTTCAGTTTAAGAATGTTGATATTTTTGGGATCGCCAAAACCAAACAGTTTCATCGCTTCACCATTGCCTGCTTTTAATAACGTGCGGCAAGCATGTTTGATTATCCAGTCGGTTTTCTCTGACTTACCAAACCATTTTTTAGCAATTTTCAAAGCCAGATTCGGATGATCTTTGGAGATATCATTTAAATTATTAGCAACTGAACGCCTGACAAATTCCGATTCATCGTTTTTAAGCAGCTCAAGAATCGGCAGAATAGTTGATGGGTCTTTTTTAAGATTCGGCAGGGCCATCGCCCAGGGCAGACGGGGGCGGCATCCCTCCGATGCAAACCGCCGGACATTTTTGTCCTTATCTTTGGCCAGTTTTTTCATTAAGGCCATTGCCCTTTTTTTATTCTTTATGATAAATGGCCGGATGGCAAACTCCGACGATGAATACTTGGTAAAAACGCCAAGCGCGTCAAGTGACTCATCCCAAAAATCGAATCCATACTTTTCGACATAATCGGGCAGGCAGATCGCCTCGAATCCTTTTGCTTTGGGCGCCGCTTTCGTTAGGATACTGAGTGTTTTCTTGTATGACTCCGGCAAAACAGGTTTCAAACATTCGGTAACATGGTGCATTTTGGCAAGTAATTCGATTTTGCCAAAATTCTTATCGAAAACCAATTTAAGAAATTTCTTTTTATCGAATTTCGAATAATGTTTTTTCAGGACTTCAGCAAATTTGGTTACTGATTGTTTGGTAAAAAACTGATCCTTGAGCTTCTCCGGCACAAACACTCCAGAATTATTTATGAAATAATCTAATCAACCCAGGGTGTATTATGCCATAAATATTGTCAATCACATTTGTAGCCAACACCAGGCAATATTTGTATTATCTAAATTATCTATCGAAGTCTGTATTATTCGCTTATCGCCTTAATTATATTTTCGCGTGCACTTCTCTGGTTGGTATTAACCATCGATTCGGTAATCGTCATTTGCGGTTGTTGTTGTTGGGCCTGTTCCTTGATTGCCTGAGTTAGCGGTTTTAAAGATAGGCCGTCGTTTTTGATTGAATTAATCCGATTTTTTAACTGTTCTTGGGGCTCTCTATCTGTTTGCGAATCATTCTGGCTTGTCGCGGCCAATTGCGCCACAAAAATAGCATTACCCCGTGCGCTATTATCAATTCTCATTACGACCTCCCGGCAATTTTTTGCCGATTATGTTATTTACTATATGCCAAAATACCTAAAGAGAAAGAGCGAGTCATCTGTGATAACAATTTCTTCCGCTTCAAGCGATTGAAATTATATTATATATAAAAATTACTGTATTGTCAAATTTTGTGTAATTTATTCTCTTTCATATTAGTCCATCGAATTGGCTTTCCTCCTTCGGCGGACAGTTGTTCCGTCATTAAAGAGATAATTAATCAAACAAACTATGTTCCGGACAATTTTTGGAATGAGTTACCTTGATGTTTCATCTTCTCCAATTGACAACTGAAAAAAAAGAAGTATATTTATTTTGTTATGGAATATATTTTTAAATTGAGGTTTGACTATGGCAGGCGAACAGCCGTGGCCGTATCGATTGTATCCCGTTATCAGCCAAAAAGTTCATCCGGCTTGCAGGATGAATAGACTTTAATTCGTATATATTTTTAATCTGTAAAAATTTTAGCTTTAATATAAAGCAGATAATCTTTGGAGGTAGTTATGACTATCCAGCTAAGCGGCGACGGTTTGACCATTGAAAAAATGGTTAAGGTTGCCAGAAATAATGAAAAAGTGGAGCTTCATCCCGATGCGGTTGAGCGCATAAAAAAATGCCGCAATATGCTTGAGAAAAAAATTGAGGCCGGAGAGATAATGTATGGGGTCAATACCGGCATCGGCGAATTCTCTGAGGTCGTTCTCGATGACAATCAGGTCAAGGAGTTCCAGAAATATTTGATTTATAACCATTCGGCCGGTATCGGCGACCCGGCTCCAATAGAATATGTCCGCGGGGCAATGACCTCGAGAATTAATGTTCATGCGCATGGACAGTCAGCGGTTCGTCTGGAAATCACTCAAACCCTGGTAGATATGCTAAACAAAGGGGTAACGCCGTTTGTCTGTCAAAAAGGTTCGGTCGGAGCCTGCGGCGATCTGGCCCCGATGGCGCAGGTTGCGCTCCTGATGATGGGTGAGGGCAAGGCCTATTTCAAGGGCGAGCTTCTTCCCGGTAAAGAGGCGATGGAAAAGGCGGGTATTCCGATACCCGGTTTGAAGGCCAGGGATGGTTTGGCTACAATCAACGGCTCCAACCTTCTGACCGCTATGAGTGCCATATTATTGTATGACGCCAAAAGGTGGTTGAAACAGGCCGAAATAGCGACCGCGATGTCGCTTGAAGCCCTCAAGGCAAACATGAAACCTTATAACGTCAAACTCCATAAGGCTCGCGGTTTCACCGGCGCCATTAAGACGGCCAAAAAGATCGGTCAACTTGTGGCCGGTGGCGATCTGGCTGAAAATAAGATTAAATGCAAGATACAGGATGCCTATTCGATGCGTTCCACGCCGCAGGTTATAGGAACCGCTTTCGACGCTCTCGAATATGCACGCTCACAGGTGGAGATTGAATTGAATGGCGTTGGCGATAATCCGGTCTTTTTCCCCGATGAAGACCTGCAGATTTCCGGAGCCAATTTTCAGGGATCGCCGGTCGCTTTGCCGATGGATATGGTCGGCGCAGCTATCACGATGGTCAGCGTTTTGTCTGAGCGAAGAATGAATCGTTTGAATAACCCGGCGCTGTCGGTCGGTCTGCCGGCCTTTTTAACTAAAGGAGCCGGGATGTTTTCCGGTCTGATGCTGTCGCAATATACCGCCGATTCACTGATTGTCGAACAGCGGATTTTATCGAATCCCGCCTCGATACAGTCTATTCCGGCGGCGGCTGATCAGGAAGATTTTGTTTCGATGGGTATGAATACCGCTATTAAAAATTTCCAGATTTATGACAATGCCTGCGGGGTGCTGGGAATAGAATTTATGGCCGCCGCCCAGGCACTTGATTTCCGCGATTACAAATTCGGTAAGGGTGTGACCAAAGCAAAAGAGGTAATTCGTCGATATGTCGATTTTCTTGATATTGACCGCCCGCTTTACCCGGATCACACAAGGATGAAAGAGTTGGTCGGATCCTGTGAAATACTGGAGGAAGTCGAAAAAGTTATCGG
>CBFCZE010000093.1:0-11100 GCA_965602655.1 uncultured bacterium | reverse complement strand
TTTTTGCATCGGGGATAGGGTATTTTCTGTTTAATCTCAGCCTCGATAAAATCGGCCCGACTCGAACAGCCAGTTCTGTATACAGTTTAGTACCTATATTTGTTTCGGTTCTGGCATTGATGTTTTTTGGCGAATCTGTGACATGGCTGATGGTTCTCTGCACTGTTCTGATAATCATCGGCCTGAATATGGCTCTAAAGGAAATCAGAACGGAGGTGGGTCACCTTCCGAATGAAGCTGAATGGAAAAAGAAACCGGATAGATAATTATCTTTAAAAAAAATACCGGGGGAGTTGGGGCCCCCGGTATTCCCAGCCGATGAATACAGGTGAGATCGTTTGATATTTTTTGATATTTTTTGAGATTTATTGAAAAGTTTTATTATTAAATTATTATTTTGTTTTTTCCTTTTTCTTCTGGCTGATACCGTTAATCATTGCTTTGTCATTATCAAGAACTTTATCGATATCTAAAAGTAGCTTAACCATATCGCCGATCTTCCCGATACCGCGAATAAAATCGGTGTTAGTATCTGATCCAAACGATGGTGCATCTTCAATCTGCTCTCCGGATATATCCGGCACTTCCGAAACCGAATAGTGGCTGTATTTTCCCCGGGCAAAGCACCCTGAAAGTTGCTCATCCCAGTTCCTTCTTTTTATTTATTTCTCTATTAATTTTGTCATATTTGTTGGATAGCACCCGGCCAAGCGCTTCAAATACAGGCTCCAAACACCCTTCCTCAATTAATTCAAACGCATACGGAACAGGTGAGGCAAGACTGACTAACCCCCGAATACTATCCTCCGAAATCATGGGACATACGGTCAGGGCGCTATCCGATTTATTTATAAGTATTTTATTTTCGATTACATTTCCGGGAGCGTTTGAGAAAATAGGCAGGCTTTTGATTTTCCCGTTTTTTAATGTCTCATATAAAAATGAATTTTTCCTTGGCAGAGTCAATGTTAATCCATTCTGGAACTGAAAATTATTCCAGATTGCCATAGCTCCCAATGTATTTTTATTATTCCTTATTATAAGAACTGCTCTTGAGATAGAAAAAAACTTGCTGAGCTTGTTGATCATCTCATGAAAAAGAGTAGGAACCGATTTGTTTTGCCCGAAAAGCCTCAGAAGCGGATTACATATGGCTGGGGCGCTATCCCAGCTATTCATATATTGTCCTTCTTCAAGGTTTGAATAATTTTGTGCGGTCATTGAAGAATCGATTTTCATAATCTGTCCCATATATTATTCCAAATCAGCTACTTTAGTATAAGTGAAGCTTTGGTTTTAAACATCTCCAGCAGGTTATCAGTCTCAATTAGGCATTTTTGGATATCAAGGTTTTCCGGGTTTGTTTTGTTTATCTGTCGAAGAGCTTTCAAACCTGAAGTCAATTCGCCTTCAATTTCCTTACCGGGGCTCTGAGAATTGTGAATTTGCGACCGCAGATTCGACAACCTTTCCCCAATGCGTAAAAGAATTTTATTCCTAATCATATCAGTCACTAGTAGACCCTTTTATTTTCCCCTCACTTTATCCTTGTCTTATTTGAATCAATTCGGCAGATCGGATTTTTTCAGGAGGGAGTATAAATGGCTATCTAATGGATATGAGTTATATCCATTAATTGGCACAGAAATGGTGCTCAAAATAAGAGTTGATGGGTCTAATCTTTACTTAACTTGAATGCAGAAAAGAAGTTAGGTTGACCCGGTCGTTGGCGATACCGAGTTTTTTCCTAATAGTTTTGCGTTGGTTGAATACTGTCCCGACCGAGGTATTTAGGGCCAAGGCAATATCTTTTGATGATAATCCGTTTCTTATCATATTGCAGATTTCGATTTCTCGCGGCGTCAATTTTGAGAAACGGGTTTCCATATTATTAATGAACGGATGAGTTATCTCGGTCAGGCTGTTTCGTAATAATGTGGTATAGGTTTTATCATCGAACTGCATTTTCTCCTCCAGTTTGTTGAGGACAGGCATTACTACCCTGTCAATATTGGACTGGGTTTGAAAGGCAATCTGCTTTTTTTCCTTTTCAATCTGGCTGAGAACCTCTTTTAATGTAATATTTTTTTCTTTTAGCGCTTCCTGTTCGATAATTAATTTTTCGTTAGTCCGTTTTATTGCTTCTTTAGCTCTTTTTCGCTCTATATATCTCCCAAGTCTTTCCGTAATAGCTTCTATTAAAGCTCTTTCTTCTTTTATAAATGACCCTTTGTCGCTTTCAGGCCGTTCTTCAAGATAACCTATTTCAAGCAGGCCGATCTCTTTTTTGGAAACAATAATCTTTGATGTCATTTGCCAGGTGGTTTTGCAAAAATTGGCAGATTTGATTTCATCATTTTCAATCATCAGTCTGGCGCAGGTAATCTCCGGATACTGTAAGGAAGGCGGAATTATCTCAATTACCCCTTGAAGAACTTCTTTGTAGGAGCAGTTCGGATTTTGCATAAGTTTTGAAATGCCAAAAAGGCATCCCAATTCTTTTACCCGCTCGCCAAGGTCGTGAGTCCGTTTTCGAAGTTTCTGCTCCATCTGTTTTCGTTCGGTTACGTCAATTGCAAAATGAAGGTAAATTTCATCGTCAACCGGGATCCAATATGTATCCCAAGTTCTGCCAAACATCTGTATTTCGGGGCTATTTTGAAACTCATTAGTTTCAAATGTTTTATCGGCAAGGCAAAAGGTGCAATGAGTTACACTCTCGGGGACACATTTATGTTTATTAATATAATCTTTATCTTTTTCTGAAATATATTCACTTTGGCCAAAATCTCTCCAGCAGAAACCCCCAACTTTTGCACCGACATTTCTGGCAACTTTATTGGCCGCAATAACTACTCTATTTTTTCTTACCAACATTGCCGGAAAGGGAAGACCGTCCAAAATAATATTGGTTAAACGGTTTTTTTCTTTTAATTCATCTTCCACCAACTTGCGTTCGGTGATATCTTCAACTATGCCCTTGTAATGTGTAATCTGTCCCTGATCATTTCTTACAATAAATGTCCAGTCATTTATCACTCGTACTGAACCATCCTTTGTAACAATTCGATACGGCTCATGAACAAACTCTGTTCTTCTATCTTCCTCACTAAATGTTTCTACCTCATTGGCTACCCTTTGAAGATCATCAGGATGAATACACTCACTGTAAGATATGGCACCGGATTTAAATTCTTCTACCGTATATCCAAAGAGCTTTTCTACATTTTTGGTAACAAACTCCACCGGCCAGCCTTCCATATTTTTCCATGTAAAAGCTACCGACGAACTTCGATTGATGATAGAATTGGCTTCATTAAGCTCCTCTTCAGTCTGCTTGCGTTCGGTGATGTCCAGAAAATATTCGACGATTTCAACTACATCGCCGGTATCATTTAAAATTGGGAAGCCACGGACTTCAATATTTCTGGAATTTCCGTCTTTGTCGGAGTGGATATGCTCGACCACCACCGGTTTTTTTGTCTTTTTGATTTCCCCGATGGGGCAGATATGATTGTCTCCTTGGCAGGGTGTCCCGCTTCCATGTGTCAATTGATAACAGGTTGTTCCCGGTGGTAAATCGCCTGAACTTGCTATCTGATTGAATTTTCTGATGGTATAATTGTTGGCGTCAATAACCAGAAACAGATGCGTCAAGGAATTGAGGGTAATATTAAGAAACTCGTCTTGTCTTCCGATTTTTCCCTTGGCAGTCCGGTCTTTTATAGATTGGCTCATATTTAATATATTGAAACAATAACTACAATTCCATTATTGTTCTTTATATCGGTATTTTTTGTCAAAAATTGAGCAAAATTTGAACAGATAATAAAATGCCGTTGACTATAACAAATGCCGTATGGTTAAAAATACTCGCCGAAGTAAGAATACAAATAACTCAGATAAGTGTATCTGACAAACCGCCCGGCCGCCGTTGCGATAAAAAATAGCAGAACAGGAAAGCGTTTAAAGCCGCAAGCGGCATACAAAATATCGCAGGGAATAAGTGAGGCGTTTCCAAGAAATAAAATCAGTGTTATATACTTTTTTGATTTTTTTGTTGTCCAGGGATAATTATGAAAATTGGGGAAACGTTTTTTCACCCAGGCTGAATCGCCAAAATAACGTCCCAGCCCGAATGTTACCAGCGTCCCGACCGATGACCCCAGCCCCATTACCGCCGACATTCGGATTAAATTTAGACCGAGTGTGGCGCCGGCCAGGGCATAAATCCAGATAGGCAGCATCAGCGGCGTTGACGAGACAGCGGTCAATATAAAAAGAATACAATCAACCCAGTTCTGGCCGTAGCGATTAATCAATTCAACACCGAATTGACCAATCTCATCTTTGTAAATGCCGGCAATAATCATACTTGTCAGCATCACCGCCAAAGTCGCAATCAGTATGGCTGCATTACTTTTCTTTTTATCAGGTTCCGGCTGATTGTTTTCTTTGCCGCCGACCGATGATGAAACGTTACCGGATAACCGGACTGATACTTTTTTTTCTATTTCTTCCGGCATCAGGATATCTTATTTATCATAGTACAGATGAAACTCCCAGGGATGAGGACGGATACGAATCTCTTCGACATCTTTTCGTTTCAGATTTATCCATGAATCAATTAAATCGTCGGTAAAAACATCGCCCTGCAGAAGGAATTTATAATCTTTTTCAAGAGCGTCCAGCGCCTTGGTCAGCGATGTTGGTAAAAGCGGAATTTTGGCCAGCTCTTTTTCCGGCAGATAAGTCAGATTCTTATCAACCGGCTGGCCCGGATCAATTTTATTTTTAATGCCATCCAGCCCGGCCATCAGCATCGCCGCATAAGCCAGGTAAGGATTACAGGTACCATCCGGCGGACGGAACTCAAATCTTTGTACCTCTTTTTGGCGGATATAACCGGGTATCCGAATACAGGCGGTTCGATTGGCGACCGAGTATGTTCCCCATACCGGTGCCTCAAAACCGGGGACAAGCCGCTTGTAAGAATTGGTCGAGGGGTTGGTGAAAGCAAAAAGCGCGGCGGCATGTTTTAGAAGCCCCCCGATATAAAAAAGTCCGGTTTCCGAAAACCTGGCCGGACCTTTTTTATCATAAAATATTGAACCCTTTTTATCGGCCAGGTACTGGTGGACATGCATTCCCGATCCTGGCTCGTTAAACAAAGGTTTGGGCATGAACGTTGCCGATTTATTTGAACGAAAGGCATGATTTTTGATAAAATATTTTACGACCATTGACTGGTCGGCCATCGTCACCATTTCCTCGAAGGCGGTTTCAATCTCATGCTGACCACCACCACCGACCTCGTGGTGATGGTACTTAAGATTAATACCGACATCTTTGAGAAGCGATGTCATTTCCGAGCGTATATTAAATGTTCGATCAAGCGGCGGAGCGGCGTGATACCCACCTTTGTACTGCACCTTGTAACCAAGATTTTTGGTTCCCTCACGGCCGGTGTTCCACTCGGCTTCCTCCGAATCGATAAAATAGTACCCTTCTTCCGGACCCTGATGAAATTTAACGTCGTCAAAGAGATAAAACTCAAATTCCGGACCGAGAATCGACGATACACCCGGCATCATCTTCTTGAGATATTTATCTGCGTCCCTGACAACCCGTCGAGGATTACGCGAATACGGCAGGACGGCCTTATCAATTTCCATTATGTCACAGATAAATGATAAGGTTGGTAAATCGAAAAACGGATCCACAAAAATTGTTTTTGGATCGGGCAGAACAATCATATCACCTTTTTCTATTTTTGTGAATCCGGGCAGTGAGGAACCATCGACGCCGACACCGTTTTTGAACAGTTCATCGGTTAGACTATTGATCGGGATTGTTATATGATGCCAGCTGCCTATCAGGTCAGAAAATTTAAGATCAATGTATTCAATTTTTTTCTGCTTAACCAGCTTTACAAGTTTTTCAGAAATCGGCATAATTCAATCTCCAATAAAAATTATTATAATCGGCAAAATCTAATCAATTTTGCCAAAAAGGCAACCAGATTCGATCTAATGATACTTTAATATGAAAATAGCTTAACAGCTAAAAATGAAAAAAATAGTGTTATAAACAGACTTTTTCCTACCGATAATAATTATGGTGATAAAACTTGATTAACAAAGTCTCAAAGAATATATTGAAAACAGCGATACAAATATGCCAAACCGAATAAAAATATATCGACCGAAAGAGACTCAGGCCGAGCTAAAAAATATTGAACGTACTCTTATTATTAAAGGGTACAACAATATTGCCGGTACCGATGAAGCCGGGCGCGGTCCGCTGGCCGGACCGGTTGTGGCGGCGGCGGTAATTATTCCAAAAGATGTTACAATTCCGAATTTGAAGGATTCCAAAAAGCTGACCAAAAATCAAAGGGAAGAGTTGTTCGAAAAAATTGCGACCTCAGGCGCCATCTGTTCGGTCGGCGTTATTGACAATGAGACCATTGATCGGATAAATATTTTGAAGGCGTCACTTCTGGCAATGCGCAAAGCGATCATGTCGCTTGAGGTTAGTCCTGATTTTATTTTAGTTGACGGATCTTTCACCATTCCCAATATAATTGTTCCCCAGATGGCTCTGATTGGCGGTGATGCCATCTGCGCCCCAATATCGGCCGCATCAATAATTGCCAAAGTTACCCGGGATAGAATTATGGACCGATATCAGGAGATATATCCTGATTATTCATTTACCAATCATCGCGGCTATCCAACGAAAAGACATCTGGACGAACTGAAAAATTTCGGTCCCACCGATATTCATCGCAAGACTTTCCGTCCGGTTGAAAAACTACTCAATAAATCTATGTTCGAATAATTTTGAATCACGGTAAAATTAAAAAGTCAGTCGAAAAGGGTCGTCAGTATGAAAAGCTGGCCGAAAAGTTTTTAATAAATGACGGCTACACAGTCCTTGAAAAAAACTGGCGGGCCGGACACAAAGAGATTGATCTAATAGTCCAAAAAGGCAATACAATCGTTTTTGTCGAGGTTAAAGGGTCCATCTCAAAACAATATGGTCATCCGTCGGAAAGAGTGGACAAACACAAAAGAGCCAATCTGATCAATGCCGCCGAGCAGTTCATTGTTGCCGGGGATATAAAAGACTGCGATTTCAGATTCGATATAATCACATTTCTCGACGGCAAGCTGGAACATTATCCCGACGCCTTCCAGTGCGATTAATTCAAAGCAAATCAATTATTTTTTTAGTTAATGGTTGAATCAATCAAACTATCTTTTGGTAAATTCAGTCGTACCTGATGATACGCAATCAACGAATCAGATATCAAAACAACCTTATCCCAGAATTCCGCCCAGTAATGCTCCTGGCCCCGATATCTCTTTTTAAACATCAGTAAATCGTTGATAGACACGGCATACTTATTCAATATCGAATCGCGGACAATCAAAAATGAATCGGAATCGTTCCGGTAAAGATCGGCGGCAACCGATGTCTCGGCGGTTACTCCTGCAAATTTGGCAAACTCCTCGGCTCTTTTAGCTCTCTGATAATCAATAAAATAAAAATATCCGGCCACGGCCAGCGCGATGATCAATATGGTAAGACTTATTCTAAATATCAAAACAAATTTCTTTCAAACTTTCGGTTGATATATTTACCAATATGGGTAAATTATCATCACCTTAATAAAAGGTCAAGGGTTATATGGAATTGAAGTATCCTCCGGAACGAAGAAAAAGCCGCGTGGTAAAAGTCGGGAATGTTTTAATTGGAGGCGGATTTCCGATCAGTGTCCAATCAATGACTACCACCGATACTCGCGATATATCCGCGACCGTATCTCAAATTGAATCTCTTACCGAAGCCGGATGTGATATAATCAGAGTTGCCGTACCTGATAATGATGCGGCCAAAAAACTGGGCAAAATAAAATCGCAAATATCTATCCCGCTGGTGGCCGACATTCATTTTAAATACAAACTGGCTCTTGAGGCAATAAAGCAGGGAGTGGATAAAGTCAGAATCAATCCCGGCAATATCGGCGAAAAAAACAAAGTCCGCGAGATAACCAAAGCGGCCAAAGATGCCGGTATTCCAATCCGGGTTGGAGTCAACTCCGGTTCTTTACCGAAAGATCTGCTCAAAGAGGGCAATTTTGAAAATCCGGAAATTTTCGTCAAAGCCGCCCTACGCCAGATAGAGATTCTGGAAAATTGCGATTTCCATGATATTGTCGTTGCCCTGAAATCATCTAATGTCAATACCGCCTACTGGGCCTATAAGCTTCTGGCCGATAAGGTGGATTATCCGTTTCATCTTGGTATTACCGAAGCCGGGACACTCCAAACCGGGTCGATAAAATCGGCGGTCGGTTTAGGGGCGTTGCTAATCAATGGTATCGGCGACACTATTCGTGTTTCGCTGACAGCCGATCCGGTTGAGGAGATAAAAATCGGCAAGACGATATTAAAATCTCTCGCTTTGAAAAAAGAAGGGGTCGAGATAATCTCCTGTCCAACCTGCGGGCGATGCGAGATTGATATGATCCCGATTGCGGAATCAATTGAGGCAAAAACCCGGCATCTGAAAACTCCGCTCAAAGTAGCCGTGATGGGCTGCAGTGTCAATGGGCCCGGGGAGGCCTCGGTCGCCGATATCGGTATCGCCGGTGGCCGCGGATTGGGGCTTTTATTTAAAAATGGCAAAATTATCAATAAAATCCCGGAAAACCAGCTTGAAAGCAGGCTTTTGGCCGAAATTGACAAGCTGACTGACGGCAAATAAGTGACGCCGTCACCCTCTTTACCCACTAAATCTTAAATATCTTTATAATTTTGATGTCTTTCTTGAATTATTTTCATTAAATTGCATTAATAATTAAATAATTTAAGATTTTATTGAACTTATTTAATTTTTTATCGTATATTAAATTGAAAAAAATAAGATAATTAAGAATTGGAGGAATATTTATGACCAAAAATTGGCTGGCTAAAGACTGGCAAGAATTAACAAAAATGACCGGTGGTGAGCCGATTGTTGTTGAAAAGGTCAGGTTGACCCAAAAAGATATTATTATCGAAGGTTCATTCGATTTGCCGCCGTTGGCTCGCCTGACAATGGAGGATCAGATTTTCGCGGCGGCCTTTATTCAGTCGCATGGTTCAATCAAAGATATGGAGCATCTGTTTGGTGTCAGCTACCCAACCATTAAAGGCCGCCTGAATAAAATTAGCAACCAGCTTGATTTTGTCGAGGTGCAAAAAGTCGGGCCGTTTGAAGAGGTTGAAGATGAAAATGGTCAAGATGATCAGGATAAATCAGAGATCGGTGATATTCTTAATCGGCTTGAAAGCGGGGAGACATCGGCTAAAGAGGCTCTGGAAATTTTGAAAAGTAAAAAAAACAGCAAATAATTAATAATGATTTGGAGGTACAAAAAATGAGTGAAGAAAGACGCAGAATACTGGCGATGCTGGCCGACGGCAAAATCACCGCCGATGAAGCCGAGGAACTTCTTGATGCCATTGAAAAACCGGTTGAAACAGAAGGAACAAGGTATACCCTGAAGCGTGAAGATGATTCTGGTGAAAAAACAAAAAAACCAAAATTTCTTCGGATAATGGTGGAATCAAAGAAAAACGGAAAAGATGAAAAAGTAAATATTAGAATCCCAATGTTAATACTGAAGGCCGGAGTAAAGCTGACATCGATTGTTCCGGGGAAAGCGCGTGATAAAATCAACGATAAGTTGAAAGATCAGGGGATTGATATTGACCTGAATAATCTTGATTCCAGAGCGCTCGATGAAATTGTTGCCGGTCTTGGTTCGATGAGTATCGACGTTGACGACGACAATGATAAGGTCAGAATCTTTTGTGAATAAAAAACTATCAGGAGGTTGTTTTATGTCACGGTACGATTGTTTTATTATGTCAGATTTGGAATCTGATGATTTTTATCAGATAATGTTTTATCGAAACTTTTGTATTATTGGTTAAGATATTTTATCTGAAAAATCAATCTTGTTCTGCACGGGGCAGGTGTCGTCGGCACCTGCTTTTTTTAAACTTCGAATATCAAATATCATGTGCCTTGAGATGCTTTTTGATGTTGTTGTATCTTACTATTCCCAGCACCAAGGTTATAATTCCAAACGGGATAAATATCCATCCAATCAATTCGATTATTCTGTTATCAAAAAACCGAATAAATGTTAATCCGGCCACAACCAGCGTTAAGGATGTCCGCATATACGCCAGAAGAGTCCGTTCATTGGCCTGTTTGGTCCGAACCTCGGCCAGTTTTTCCTGAAAAATGGCCATATTTTCCAATTTAAGTTTCATGTGATATATATAATATATACTAATACTAAATACAAAGCAGTTTTAATCCAATTATTAATTGTCAAATAAATAATACGGTGGAATTTCGTAAAAAATTGATAATATTCTTATTTACCGGGAGGAATCAAGATTGAGTGAAGGACGAGTATGATAGATTTTCCCTCCATAAGTGCCGTCAGGAACCCTTTCCTGACGGAATATCAAAAATTCCCTGTAATCTTATTACCTCCATAATCTTCCAACGAAATGGCTTCGTTTTGTGTATAAAAAGTTTTTTTGCCAATTGGCTGAACCTGGTCGATAATTTCCTGTTTTTATAATCATTCATATACAGATAGACGCGGATAGAATCAACACCGGTTTGGTGGGGAAATTGTATTGGAATAATAGACTCGGGCAGATGTCCAGAAGAATCTGCCCGAGGGTAACTTATTATCAAAAACCAAATCTACGGACAGACCGGGGCGGGGCCGTCTTTGTATTTGTAGTTAATCAAATAGACTATATCCAAAATATTAATCAGATCGTCAGGCTGTTCGTTAACGTTTACATTTCCCGATTCGAGCGGATCAGGAGCCGGGCCGTCTTTGTATTTGTAATTAATAAGGTAGACAATATCAAGAATATTGACCAGCATATCATCATTGAAATCACCGCAAATAAAAGGAATGTTAAACAATATTGAAATGTTGTCAGATTCGCGATTAGGGACAAATAAATCAATATAGCCATCGCCGTCAAGATCGCCGGAATTTATAGATCTGGG
>CBFCZE010000092.1:0-11701 GCA_965602655.1 uncultured bacterium | reverse complement strand
CATTATCGGCTGACGATGATGCTTTGGATGTCTGTTACTTCGGATTTGACGAACTGCCAAAGAAAATTGCCTTTAAATCGCATATTCAGGCCCTCAGCCATTATAAGGAAAGATATTTATAAATTTTTATTAAACATTTTCAAACCGTTTTGTATCTATTATATAAGTGATATACAAAGGCTATATATGAATCCGGAGAATTAAACATGTTTAGAAGAATATTATTATTCGCTGCTATATTTATTTTATTGGCTGGATCGGCAGTCGGTTCTGATGCATACAAAAAATACAAAATATCATCTAATGAAGATTACTTAATGAAAATTTCGTTTTCTGACGGTCAAACTATTTTAACATTGTACGGCGACAAGGATAATGAAACTCTCGTTTTTAACAAGGATGATGTTGATTTCAAAGGTGATACCGTTTTTGTGAAAGGAATACCTATCTTATGCTCTCGGGGATTTTTTAGCCCCGACGGTTTGTTTACGATAGAAGAAATCGGTAAAGCGAAAATGGATACTGACAAAAGCGGCAAAATAGAGATTTTTCTAACCAAAAAGAATAAAGAGGCTTCGACCTTTGTTCTGTCCCGATCTAAGAATAAATTTGGACTTAGCCAGAATATCTCTGTTGAACCGGAAGAATTCATTCGCGGCTCGGCGGTAAGTTTTTGGTCAAACATTAAAATAGAGGGTGAAGTTAACGGGCATGTCATTGCCGTTTTCGGTGATGTAGAAATCGGTGACAAGGCAATAATTCGTGGAAATGTTCTGGCCATAAACGGTAATGTGAATCATGCCAAAACCAGTACCGTCTATGGAAAAATCCAGGCCACCAATGTTAAAGATGAACACCGCTCTTTCAAGTTATGGCGACTGCGTCGGCATAAGACCGATTTTTCACCGGGAATAAAATTTTATTATAATCGAATTGATGGTGCCACACCCCAATTTGGCTTTAAATATCAAAATGAGGAATCAATGCTTCCGGAAATCAAGGCTTTTACCGGATATGGATTTGCCTCGGAACGCTGGCGGTATCAGATAGGTTTTAAACAGTTTTTGGCTAAAAGCAAAACAGTATATTTATCTGGATCTTTTTATAAAAAGCTAATATCTGGTGATGACCGGATTATCTCCGAATGTGAAAATACTCTTTTTGCTCTTTTGGTGACTGAAGATTATAAGGATTATCTGGAAGCCGAAGGTGGAACAATAAGCGCAGGTTTTAAATTCCCCCTAAATATCGGACTAGAAATTAATTATCAGATTGAAAAATATAAATCGCTTCCATCGCATAGCGGGTTATGGTCATTATTTGGCGGTTCGAAAGAATTCCGTCCCAATTTTTCTTCTCTTAAAGAATATCGAATTTGGACTTTAGCGGCAATGGATAATGAAGAATTATTTTTACTTGGTTTAAAATTGAATTATAACAAAAAAGGGAAAGAAAATTACCCTTATAATTCGTTTACGACCGCCAATCTGGATATTGAGTGGACACCAAAAGGTGGAAACGACGAATTTGACTTTGCCCGTTATTTGATAACGGCAACACGATATCAAACTCTCGACAGAAAAAGCAGCCTAATTATTAGAGCAGAATATGGAAATGTTGAAGGTGATAACATTCCTACTCACAAGGCATTTTTCCTTGGCGGTCTGGGTACACTTAGAGGTAATGATTATAAAGAATATGGCGGCACTGAATATTGGCTGGGCAACATAGAATTTGGCATCAAATTCCCGGCAGCAAGTTGGAAAACATGGGTATTTTATGATGTGGGACAAATTGCCAATTATTTTCAAAATCTATCTGATACCGAGGTCAAAAATTCAGTAGGAATCGGGCTAACATTTACCGACATAATCAGGATAAATATATCCAAGCGGCTTGACCGCTCCAAAGATTCGGCAAGGTTGTATGTTAGGATGAAACACCAGTTTTAGGCATCCGATCTGCCAGACTAGAATTTTTTATCATACAAATTAGCTTGTGAGTGTCTGTTCTTTTATTCTGTCTTATTTATATTTTTCCATTAAAACAACATTTAAGGGGATACCCGAATCTGCCGATAACTGAAAAAGAAACAAACATTTACATATCGCAGGTTATGGAAGACAAAAAGGAACATAGAACTCAGAAATTTTCATCATCCGATATCTTTGACAAACATAAAGATAAATCGAATGCCGATTCCCAAAAAATATTTTTGAACGAAACCGGCACGGTTCTGGCCGATATGGAAGCCACCCTCGACGATATTGCCGTAGATTCGCCCCGGGTCGAATCAGGTGAGGGACTCCAGCTGAAATCATTTGAAGATTTCAAGGCGATTCTTGAAGTTTCGCTGGCGATTAACTCTTCTTTGATACTCGATGATATTCTTCAAATAGTTATGAAAAAGGCCATTGAAATTATTTCGGCCCAGAGAGGTTTTATAATGCTTCTTGATGATGACAAGCTCAAATTTAGGGCCGCTTACGATATCAATAAGAAAAATGCATTGGATCAGGATATCAGAATATCATCTTCCATCGCCAAGCGCGTTGCTTCGAGTGGACAATCGATTTATATCTCTGATGCCCAGGCGGACCAAAAGTATGCCAGCTTGCGATCGGTAATTGAGTTGAATTTACACTCCATTATGTGTGTTCCGTTAAAGATAAAAAACAATATTATTGGCATAATCTATCTTGATAATTCGGCTCCAAGCCCGCCGTTTTTAAAACCCGAGTTATTATTGATTGAGCTTCTGGCCCAGCAGGCGGCGCATGCCATCTATAATGCCACTTTGTATGATCATCTGTATGACATCAAGGAATTCAATGAAAAAGTTGTTAACAATTCACCCGTCGGAATTATAGTCATTAATTCGAATTACGAAATTATATCAATGAATGATGCCTCCTTACGTGCCTTACAAAAAAATCAGGATGATATTACTTTTCTGGCTCCCGGAGAAATACCGACCCGGCTCTTAAGCCTTATTCCAAAAACCGAAAAAGTTAGATGGCGCCAGATGCTTGATATCGCTTTAACTACAAATCAACCGTTTGATGACGCTCGATATTTTTATAATACCGATTATGACGAAAAGGTTCTGACAATCAGGATAACCCCCATCAGTAATCTTCCGTATGGCGGCGATGGGTTGATTTTAACCATAGAGGATATCACCGAGAAAATCATCATGGAAAAATATGTTATCCTCTCAGAGAAACTTGTGGCGCGGGGCGAAATGGCCTCATCTATCGGGCATGAATTGAATAACTATCTGGCCATAATAGGTAACAATGCTGAATTACTCGGACATAATCTCAAAAGGAAACAGATGGAAAAGGCCGGGGAAAATGCCCGGCAGATAATCGAAAACATCATCAAGATGAAACGATTTACAGATGGAATGATGGATTTTTCGAAGCTGGAAACCGATATAGCCCTTTATGATATTCGGAACCTGGTTGATGAATTGATGTTTACTCTAAAAGCCCTGACCCGTTTCAAAAAAGTAATGTTTTCTATTGAAATCGAGCCCAATCTGCCCAAAGTAGCTGTCGATATTGGACAGATTCAACAGGTGCTGATGAATCTTCTTTACAACTCGGCTGAAGCCATAGAAAAACTTGAAGCCGGCAAAAAAGAAACCGGAAAAAGTTCGTATAAGGGAAAAATTAAAATTGAGGTTAAATCCAGCAGCAAGATGAATCAGATAGTTATTTCAGTTAAGGATAATGGTATTGGAATGTCCGATGAAATTAAGGCAAAAATATTTCAGCCTCATTTTACAACCAAAGACGCCGGACACGGTCTTGGTCTGGCCAACTGCAAAACTATTATCAGAAATCATAAGGGTGAGATAACACTGACATCCAAGCCGGGCGAGGGAACCGAGTTTATAATATCTTTGCCGACAGTCGAGAACGAACAATAAATTTAAATTATTGAAAAAGATTACTGCTTAAACGATTCAATTAATTTTCTATTATAATATTGTACTAATGCTTCGCGGCGAAGCACGCCAAGGATAAGTGATGGATCATCTCTGTTGACCACCGGTATGAATGAACTGTCGGCCAGTGCAAATCTTTTCTGCGCAATTTCCAGATCGTCATCGGGACAAACCGTCACAAAATCGGTCGAGGCAATATCTTTGGCAATAATAAGATAATCGAGCGTATGCTGTGTTATAATACCGAGAATATGCTGCAATGACAAGGTCCCGACAAACCGCTCCTGTCGGTCAATAACAACAAAATTGGTTTCTTTTGATGATTCAATCGTTTCCATTATTTTCACCAAGGGCATATTTGTCGGGATTGTTTCAAAATCCCCGTCCATGACTTCGGAAACTTTCGATGCCTGCAGAATAGCTGTGTCCTTGCCGGCTTTTAAGAAGATTCCTTTCCTTATAAGCTTTATAGTATAAATGGATGGCTCAAATATTTTTCTGGCGACCAACGTGGAAAATACAACCGCTACCATAAGCGGCAAAATAATTCGGTAATCACTGGTCATTTCAAAAATGATTAACAAGGCCGTAATTGGCGCATGAGTTGTGCCGGCCACCAGCGCGGCCATGCCGACTAACGCATAGGCACCTGCCGTTGCAGTGATACCGGGGAAGAGCAAATGCGCAAAGTAACCAAAAGTCCCGCCGGTCACGGCTCCGATAAATAACGAGGGTGCAAAAATACCGCCGGAATTACCCGAACCAAGCGTTAGGCTGGTGGCAACAATTTTCATGAATATTAAAATCAACATCAGCCAGACCATCATGTTGCCATACAAAGTCAATTTTATGGTTTCATAACCATCAGCGAAAACCTGAGGAAAATAAACACCAATAATACCAAGAATCAGTCCGCCCAGGGCCGGTTTAAGCATTGATGGCATTTTAATTTTATCAAATAATGTTTCGAAACCGCTTAATGTTTTGGTGAACAGTACCGCCACCCCGCCGCAGAGACTTCCTAATATCATATAAAGCGGTATTTCGGCCGCAGAGACCAGGGTATAGTCAGGGACATCAAAAGCGGGATGATCCCCCAGGAAAGTCCGCGTAACAACCGAGGCTACAACCGAAGATAGCAATACCGGTGAAAATGTTTTAATGGCAAAATCGCCGAGAATAATCTCGAGTGAGAATATAACCCCGGCAATCGGAGCATTAAAAACAGCCGATATTCCCGCCGCGGCGCCGCACCCGACCAGTATCTTTACGCGCGAACCGGACATTTTAAACAATTGCCCGATACCGGAACCGATCGCGGAACCTATCTGGACAATCGGACCCTCTCGCCCGGCCGAGCCGCCGGAACCGATACAGATGGCCGACGCCACCGCTTTGGCCAGGGCAACCCGGGGGCGAATAATCCCGCCCTTTCTGGCTACGGCATCCATAACTTCCGGGACGCCATGCCCTTTGGCTTCGACAGCAAATTTATAAACAATCGGTCCCACAATAAGCGCCCCGGCCATTGGTATCAGCGGCGTCCAGTAACTGAAGTTGCCTACCAGAGTTGTCATCACCTTTTCCGAATAACCGAAAAATATCTCTCTGAAATACTCAATCAGCTTAATAAAAAATATAGCGCCAAAAGCGGTTCCCAGACCAACCACAACCGACATTGTGATTAATATCTGGGTTTCCGAAAAACGGAACAAGTACTGCAGTTTCGATTTAATATTCACACTCATATTGTACGGGAATCTATTAGAAATATTATTTTTATCAAGATAATTTTAATCTGATTTATACCATTCCCTCCTGATAATGTGCGATTCGCCTGAGCGAATCCACATTCCGTGGGCGTCTGCCGCCCTCGCCTGCCCATTAATGTCATTCCCGTGAAAACGGGAATCCATCTTTGTTTGTTGCATGGATCCCCGCCTTCGCGGGGATGACGTATGTGCTGTCGGGTCGCCGCACTCGACCGTCAGGTAGGACAGACATTACTGTCTGTCCGCTAAAGGTAGGTCGAGTCCCCATGTGGTTTCGACAATTTTACTACAAAAAAATAGTACAGCAAGCGTGAAATGACCATAAAAATTCTCTGTAATATTATATCTCTTTTGCCGTTACAGCGAAATGGGTTCGTTTTGCCGTTTTTGTTTTTTGGCCGATTTCTTTGTAGTAAAGCTGCAATTTCTGTTTTTGTCCTATCAATATCATAATTAAGATGCAATGAATGAATCAACGCTGATATTGTAGTGAATTTGTATTGTGAATAGTTGCTCTCAGCGGCAGGCGAGATATTGTATTTGAAGGGAAATATGGAGAATAGAATTGTCAGGAGCACTCGGCTCCTGACCTACAGCCTCAGGGACCTTTGACTTACAAAACTGTCGGGTGCGGCGACCCAACAGCACGATTTCACGGCAGACGAGGTATTTCTGGCTATCTGCCGCCCACAAAAAAGAAGAATTTGTGATAAATTTACAGGTATTTATTTTAGAATAGTTGGTGTAGATCAGAACTCCGATAGTTATAGATTTTTCAACACCCCCCTCAAAGCAAAAACCGGGTTTTCGCTTGACATATTTGCCTATTAATTTAAATTGCCCACGTGAAAAGACTCACCATTACATATAACTTCAGGGATTAAACTATGACCCGTAATGCAGACATTGTAATAATTGGAGGCGGTATAATCGGTCTGGCCGCAGCCTTTAATCTGGCCAAATTCAAATTCGGCAAAATTGTCATTGTCGAAAAAGAGATGTTCCTCGGAGCGGGCGCCACCAGTAAATGCGCCGGCGGGATTCGGGCCCAGTTTTTCTCAAAAGTCAATATTGAGATGTCGATGAAATCTGAAGAAATTCTGGCCAATTTCGAAGAAATTACCGGGTATCCGGCAATTTTTAATCAGTGCGGATATATGTTTCTTTTATCAGACGAAAAAGAACTAGCCAGCTTTTCAAAAGCAGTAGAATTACAAAAATCACTTGGTCTTGAAGTCGAACTGATCGACCCTGATAGAATAAATAAACTGGCTCCGGAAGTAAAAACCGATGATATTTTAAAGGCAACTTTCTGTCAACAGGATGGGCTGGCCGATCCCAATGATCTTATTCAGGGGTATGCCTCGGCGTCACGAAATCTTGGCGTTGAAGTATTGGTTGAAACCGAAGTGACCGACATCAAAACCAATAACAATTCAGTAACAGGTGTCAGCACCAAGAACGGTGATATAGAATGTCCTCTGGTTATAAATGCCGCCGGACCTTACGCCAAAGTAATTGCTGAAATGGCTGGAACTTCCCTGCCGGTAGAACCGGTTCGTCGCCAGATAGTTACAACCGCCGCCCTTGATTTTGTTGGCCCCGATTTTCCGATGGTGGTTGATGTCAAATCCGGATTGTATTTTCATCGTGAGGCTCCCGGATTACTTCTGGGTTGGGCCGATAATTCCGTGGAACCGGCGTTTGACGAATCGGTTGATCCGGATTATACGGATAATATCATCATGAAGGCGCTCGATAGAATTCCGGCCCTTGAAACGGCCGGGGTTTCCAACAGCTGGGCCGGATTATATGAGGTCACCCCGGATCATCATGCCATTATTGGACCGTCTAAAGAAATAAAAGGATTATTTTACATAAACGGCTTCTCCGGGCATGGCCTGATGCATGCCCCGGCGGCCGGTTTGGTCGCGGCGGAATCTATTTGTGGAAAGGAAACCACGGTTGATATTTCGTCCCTATCCGAGGAAAGATTTGAAAAGGGGGTTATCAGCGAGGAAACCAACGTTATCTGATATATTCCTTGGGGCGTCTGTAAGTATTAAAAAGTATAAATCCCGGAAACACAGATATATTGGAGCCAGTCTGCAGATAAAACAGGTTTACAAAATAAAGAAATTATGTTATAATTTTAGTCTTTGAGGAAATCAGGGAAACTGCGGAAGGATAGTTTTCGGCCTGATTAAGAATAGAAAATATTAGCTGAGGATAGACAGGAAGAATATGGCAAAAATGAATCCTGAGGATATAAGGGTAATTCTGGCAACCGATTGTGGTTCGACTACGACCAAGGCGATTCTTATTGAGAAACGAGACGGCGAGTATCGTCTTATTGTCAGAGGTGAGGCCCCGACAACGGTTGAGGCGCCTTTTGAGGATGTTACCAAGGGTGTTTTGAACGCGGTTGGAGAAGTCGAAGAGTTATGCGGCCGGAAACTTCTCGATGAAGAAGGCAAAATTATCTCACCGGCCAATGGTGACGTCGGAACCGATATTTACATTTCAACATCATCAGCCGGAGGCGGACTTCAGATGATGGTTGCCGGTGTTGTCCGCTCAATGACCGCTGAATCGGCTGAGCGAGCCGCACTTGGAGCCGGTTCAATTGTGATGGATGTTATTGCATCCAATGACAAACGTCTCCCCCATGAGCAGATTGAACGAATTCGCCTCTTACGTCCGGATATGATACTACTCTCAGGAGGCATCGATCATGGTACAACTACTCACGTTGTTGAAATTGCTGAACTGGTCGCGGCGGCTGATCCCAAACCTCGTTTGGGAAGCGGATACAAATTACCTATTATTTATGCCGGAAATATAGATGCCGCTGAAGCGGTCAAAGAAACCCTGGCTGACAAAGTGGATCTAAAAACTGTCCCGAATTTGCGTCCGGTATTGGAACGCGAAAATCTCACTCCTGCCCGTGAGGAGATTCATAATCTCTTTATGGAGCATGTAATGGCCCAGGCGCCGGGATATAGGACACTGATGAAATGGACCGATGCGCCGATTATGCCGACTCCCGGCGCGGTGGGACTGATAATAAAAACAATTGCCGACATTGAGGGAATCGAAGTAGTCGGGGTCGATATTGGCGGTGCCACAACCGACGTATTTTCAGTGTTCAGACCGGGCGAAAGTAAGGAAGGTGTGTTTAATCGTACTGTCTCGGCCAATCTTGGCATGAGTTATTCGGTTTCAAATGTTTTTGCAGAAGCTACTTTGCCAATGGTTATGCGCTGGGTGCCATTTCATATGGATGAGCGTGACTTGCGTAACCGTGTTAAAAATAAGATGATTCGCCCGACAACGATCCCGCAGTCGATGGAAGAGTTGATTTTTGAACAGGCGATTGCCAAAGAGGCACTCCGTCTGGCCTTTATTCAGCATAAGAGTTTTGCAACAGTTCTAAAAGGTGTCCAGCAACAGAGAACTATTGCCGACGCTTTCGAACAAACATCATCGGGCGCCTCGCTGGTTAACATGATGACACTTGATATTCTGGTTGGCTCCGGCGGCGTTTTATCGCACGCTCCCAAGCGACAGCAGGCGGCCCTGATGATGATTGATGCCTTTGTCCCTGAAGGAATTACTCGTCTGGCCGTTGACTCAATCTTTATGATGCCGCAACTTGGCGTTCTGACAACGGTACAGAAACAGGCCGCCACGGAAGTTTTCAACAAGGACTGCCTGATTCATCTGGGAACTTGTGTCGCTCCAGTCGGAGTCCTGAAAAAACCGGGACCGCTTATGGATTATAAAATTACGTTACCGGATGGAACGGTTGAATCGGGAACATTGCAGCAAGGCGAACTTAAACTTATTAAGCTTGGTCTGGGCGAAGACGGATTACCGCTAAAAGCCAAAGCCGAGCTGGAGCCACACAAGAATATTGATATCGGTGCCGGTCATGGTCATAATATGGATACAGAATTATCCGGCGGCGTTACCGGTATCGTCCTTGATGGTCGCGGTCGTCCGTTTATCCTGCCAGAAGATAATAAAACTCGGGTGGCGAAATTAAGAGAGTGGATGACGGCCTTGGATATTTATCCGGCCGGGGCACTTGACAGAGAATAAAACGATTAGTCTATTGATAAATTATTGAGGCAATAATATGGGTCATGCATATACACCCGGTTTAAAAGTAACCGATAAAATTCTGGTAACCAAAAACCGAATCCTCCCGTTAAAAGGTGAGGTCACAGTTAAAAAAGGCGACAGGGTTAACCCCGACGATGTAGTGGCACAAACTCACCTGCCGGGCAAAGTTGAACCGGTAAATATAGCTAACAAGCTTGGTATTCCTCCCGAAGATATGGAAGAGGTGATGCAGAAGAAAAAGGGCGATAGTATCGAAGAGGGCGAAATTCTGGCAAAAACAAAAGGCTTTTTGGGTCTTTCGTTTCTTGCTCAATCTGAGAAATCTTATGTGAGTGGAACGGTCGAATCTGTCTCCAGTATTACCGGACAGGTTTTGCTTCGCGGGCAGCCGATACCGGTCGAGGTTAAGGCATATATTACCGGTGAAATTACCGAAGTCTTTGAAAAGGAGGGTGTCGCCGTTTCAACCTGGAGTTCTTTTATTCAGGGTATTTTTGGAATCGGCGGCGAGACTCACGGCGAGATCAAGATCGTTGTGCCGGATAACAAATCGGTTCTGACCGACAAAGAGATCGACGATGAATGCAAGGGCAAGGTAATTGTGGGCGGTTCGATGGTAACTGCCGACGCTATCAAAAAGGCGGCTAAAGTCGGCGCCGCCGGGATTGTTGTCGGAGGCTTTGATGATAAGGACCTTCGCGATTTTCTGGGATACGATATTGGTGTGGCCATTACCGGCTCGGAAGAAATCGGCGTAACGCTGGTTGTTACCGAGGGTTTTGGACAAATTAATATGGCCGAAACTACTTTTACTCTGCTAAAATCAAAGGAGGGCAAACTCGCCTGTATCAACGGTGCCACTCAGATTCGCGCCGGAGTGATTCGTCCCGAAGTTATTATTCCTTTTGATCGCGATATAAATGACAAAGATGCCGTCGACGATTTCCGTGAGATGGGACTTCAGACCGGCTCACCGGTCAGAGTTATCCGTCATCCATATTTTGGTGAGCTGGGCAAAGTTGTTTCATTGCCGCCGGAATTGGCCGAGTTGGAATCGGGCTCAAAGGCGCGTGTATTGGAGGTTGAATTTGGCGATGGCAAAAAGGCAATCGTGCCGAGAGCCAATGTCGAAATGCTTGAATCTTAGAATAAAAAAATCAATCAATGGGAATGATTGATTAATTAAATAGGAATTAAAAAAGTCCGCTTATTAAAACGGCCTTTTACTTTGATAAATATGGCCGTTCTCGAATCGACTTTCCGAAACGATTCATACGCGGGAGCAGACGACGCATTTTAGGCTATCTGCCACGCACAAGAATTCCATATCATAAAATTGACATATTAGTCCTTGACAAAAGAGTTACACTCCTGCTAATTATAACAGAGAATCGCATAAATTCAAAAAAAGAGGGAATATGTGTAGAATAGTTTTAATATTTGTATGTTTAATAAATTTAATACCCCCCTGTTTTGCATCAGAACTTGATTTAAGCAATTTGGATATTCCCTGGGGCGGTAATGTTAAGCAGGTTTCTAAAGAATATGATTTGGGTTTTGAACAAAAATCATCCATTGACACTACTTATTCAATCTGTGAATCACATTTTGGCCATAAGAAAAGTATAAATGGTATTTCAGCTTCTACTAAGTTTGAATTCTATAACGGGCGGCTACATAGCGTAAAGATATATTATGAAAAAAATGATACGACTGAAGTAATTAAGATGTTAACCGGTTTTTATGACTTGCCTTACAAGGACATTCTTGATAGTTACTGGTTCCCGACTTCCGATGAGGTTATTATTTACTCTCAATTAGACGCTACATTTAAAATTATGTCAAT
>CBFCZE010000091.1:0-11877 GCA_965602655.1 uncultured bacterium | reverse complement strand
ATAAAAGAGGAAAAACCTGATTATATCGCAGTCGTTTTTGATACCAAGGCACCGACGTTCAGACATAAGATGTACTCCGAGTACAAATCAACACGAGCTAAAATGCCTGCTGATTTGGTCGAACAACTACCCCGAATTAGAGAAGCGGTCGAGGCGCTTAATCTGGTTTCAATGGAAAAGGAAGGATTTGAGGCCGACGATATAATTGGTACCTACGCCCGCAGGGCTGAAAAGAAGGGGATGAATGTCTGGATTGTCAGCGGCGACAAGGATATGTTTCAACTGGTTTCTGATAGAGTGAAAATATACAATCCGGGCAAGGCCGCAAAGCCGGCCGAAAAACTTGATGCTGATGGTGTTGAAAATAAATTCGGTGTATCGCCGGATAAAGTGATTGATATGCTGGCGCTGATGGGTGATGCCTCCGATCATGTGCCGGGTATCCCGGGTATTGGTCCCAAGACAGCGCTGTCTTTGATCCAGGAATTTGGCAGTCTTGACAATATATTAGAGTCGGCTGATAAAATAAAAGCAAAGGGAACACGGAAAAAGGTCGGCGAAAACAAAGATAAGGCAATACTTTCACGCCGGCTTGTCACTATCGATATTAATGTCTCAATGACAGATTCATTAAGCTCCCTGAAAAGTAAAAAACCGGATTTTGAAAAAGCCAAAAAACTATTTCTGGAAATGGAATTCCGGGGGTTGCTTGATGAGTTGGCCAAACAATCAGGGCGTCTTGACCTGAAACTTGGCAATAGTGAATCGAATCAAAAACCGGCAGAAGCAAAAGTGGACTATATTTGCATAGATACCATTCCAAAATTGAAAAAGGTGCTGGCCGAATTTAAAGATGTCAGGGAGATTGCGATTGATACTGAGACGACCTCGCTGAATACTCTGGAGGCCGATCTGGTTGGTATCTCTTTATGTGCGAAAGCAGGCAGGGCATATTATCTTCCTTTGGGGCATGATGATTCAAAAAGAAATCTTCCTAAAAAAGAAGCATCTAAACTGATTTCCAATTTGCTGATCGATAAAATAATTCAGAAATTCGGGCAGAATATAAAATACGACCTGGAGGTTTTGCATCGAGCCGGATATGATATTGATCCGGTATCATTTGATACGATGCTTGCCTCGTATGTTATCAGCCCCTCAGGACGGAGACATGGTCTCGACAGTCTTGCCTTTGAGTATTTCAATTATCGAATGCAACCCATATCTGATTTAATAGGGACCGGCAAAAAGCAGAGAACTTTTAATACGGTCGACGTTGACAAAGCCGTGTTTTATGCCGCCGAGGATGCCGATTATACTTATCGTTTGCGCGGTGTTCTGGCACCAAAAATAGACGAGCTGAAACTTCAGAATCTTTATTACAATATCGAAGTCCCGCTTATCAGAGTACTGGCGGCAATGGAAGAGGAGGGAGTTAAAGTCGATTCGGATTATCTCGGCGATATGTCCCGCGATATGGAAGGACAGCTGAACAAGATAACAGCTGATATTTATACCGAGGCCGGTCAGGAATTTAATATCAATTCCACTCAACAGATTTCAAAAATTCTTTTTGAAGATTTGAAACTTCCGACCAGAGGTAAGACGGCAAAAAAAACCGGGTATTCAACCGATGTTAAGGTTCTCGAAGAGCTGGCCGAGATACATGATCTGCCAAAACTGATTCTTGAATATCGTCAACTGACAAAACTGAAAAGCACCTATATCGATGCTATCCCCAAACTGATAAACAAAGAGACCGGACGCGTGCATACATCGTTTAATCAGACTATTGCGGCCACCGGACGGTTGTCATCGACCGAACCGAATCTTCAGAATATTCCGATTCGAACGAAAATAGGGCGGCAGATTAGAAAAGCATTTATCCCTCGCGATAAAAACTACAAACTGCTCGTGGCCGATTATTCTCAGGTTGAACTCAGAATTCTGGCTCATATAACAAATGATAAAACATTGATTAATGCCTTTAAGAATAATGAGGATATTCATGCCCGAACGGCGGCCGAGGTTTATGGTGCTGATATAAATAATGTTTCGCCGGAAATGCGTCGTGCCGCCAAAACGGCCAATTTTGCAATTATATATGGAGTTTCGGCATACGGATTATCGCAACAGACGGAACTTGATCTGGGGCAGTCAAAAGATTTTATTGAGACATACCTGGCTCGATATCCGGGAATAAAAAAGTATATGGATGATTCCATTAAATTTGCCCGCGAAAAAGGATTCGTCAAGACGCTTCTTAATCGAATCAGGTATCTACCCGAGATAAATTCTAAAAACTATCAGGTTCGTCAGTTTGCCGAACGGATTGCAATTAACACGCCAATTCAGGGAACCGCCGCCGACATGATTAAAATCGCCATGATAAATATCCATAAAAAAATGAAGAATATGAAATCCAAAATGATTCTTCAGGTGCATGATGAATTGGTGTTCGATATGTACAATGATGAGTCCGAAAAATTGCAAATAATTGTCAGAGACGGGATGGAAAAAGCGATAACGCTGAAAGTTCCGGTGGTGGCCGATATGGGTGTCGGTGCTAACTGGCTTGAGGCGAAGTAGGTGTCAAAATGTTAATTGGTCTGACAGGTTTAATTGGAGCGGGTAAAAGTGAGGTCGCCCGAATATTTAAAAAAAACGGGGCGTTTGTTATCTCGGCTGATAAAATCGGCAAAGATGTTGTAGATAATAATAAAACGATTCTCAAAAAACTTATACAGATTTTCGGTCAGGATATAATTTCCAAATCCGGACATTTAAATAGAAAAAAACTTGGCCAGCTGGCTTTTTCATCGGAATGTTGTAAGGAAAAACTGAATAGTATTGTTCATCCGGCCTTACTTAAGGAGCTTTCTGCTCAGGTGAAGGAGGCCAAAAAAATGTTTGATATTGTGGTTATAGATGCCGCTCTCCTAATACAATGGGGATGGGATAAAAAGGTTGATAAAACGATTTTGGTTGACACTATTCTCAGGAAACGTATTCAGCGACTCAAAGCTAAAGGTTATACGGGGGATGAGGTGAGAAGGCGCACAAAATCCCAACTAAAATTATCGGAATTATCCGGGCGGGCCGACTATATTCTAACGAACAATTCAACCCGTAAAATTCTCGAAAAAAAAGTAGAAAATATCATTGCCGGTTTGTCCAAAAGAGGTTGACAACCTCTTTTAATCTGGTTTATTTCTCGAAAAATTAATTGATTACCAAATTGATTGCAGGAGGTATAATGCCGCTTCTTGATTCTAAAACGGGTAAAATTCTCAAAGAATACTCTATAGAAGAGTTAAGAGAGCGCGCCAATTATATGCGCGGTCTGGATATGATTTCACTTTGCTCGGCCAAGTCCGGGCACTCCGGTGGAACCCTTTCAATGTTTGATATTTTATCGGCGCTCTATTTAAAAGTTGCTCGTCATGATCCCAAAAACCCAAACTGGGAAGATCGTGACAGGATTATCTGGTCGGCTGGCCACAAAGCTCCGGCTCTTTATATTTCACTGGCATTATCCGGATATTTCCCTGAAAAGGAAATGGCCAAACTGAGAATGCTGGGTTCGCCGCTTCAGGGACACCCGCATCGGAAAGATTTACCCGGTGTAGAGATTTCATCCGGTTCATTGGGCCAGGGTCTTTCGGTTGCCGTTGGTGTTGCCTTGGCGGCCAAGCTGGATAAAAAAGATTATAAGGTTTTTGTTATAAACTCTGACGGTGAGCAACAGGAAGGCTCAATCTGGGAAGCGGTTATGGAAGCGGCCAATTTCAAGCTGAATAATCTTATATCTATTCTTGATTTGAATCGTCTGCAAATCGACGGCTGGACCAAAGATGTTCAGTGTATTGATCCCATAGTTGACAAATACAAAGCATTCAAATGGGACGTTATTGAAATTAACGGCCACAATATGGAAGAGATAATCGCCGCCCTTGAAAAAGCCGGTCAATCCACAGAAAAACCGACTCTTATTCTGGCAAATACAATCAAGGGTAAGGGTATCAGCTTTATGGAAGACGAAGCTGGCTGGCACGGCAAACCACCTAACCATGAAGAAATGACCAAGGCTCTGGCCGATCTTGGCCTGTCCGATAAGTTTGATCTCGATGGCTTCTTCAAAGTCGGCACCGATCATCTGGAAAAAGTGGAAAAGAAACTGGCCGATAAGCTGCCGAAATTTTCCCGTGACTTCTGGTGGAACAAGCAGGATAATATGAAAGCTGAAATGGATCCGACGAGAAAAGGAATGGGACGAGCTCTTGATGAATATGGCGACGATGAGCGTATCGTTTGTATCGGCGCCGATATTTCCGGTTCTATCACCATTTCAGATTTTTATAAAAATCATCCGGAACGTAAAGACCGCTGGATTTCGGTCGGTATCGCCGAGCAGGGCGGTACGACCGTTGCCGCCGGTCTGGCCAAAGAAGGGAAGATTCCGGTATTTGGTACCTATGGCGTTTTCTCGTCGGCCCGCAATCTGGATCAGTTGCGAATCTCAGTTTGCTATAATGACGTCAATGTCCTTATTGTTGGCGCGCATGGCGGCGTTTCAGTTGGGCCTGATGGTGCAACCCACCAGGAGTTGGAAGCATTATTTCAGGTATGCGGTTTGCCAAATATGCAGGTCGGCTGTCCGGTTGATTCGGTTGAGACTAAACGGATGATGAAAACAATGCTGTTTGATATTGTCGGACCAAAATATATCCGATTTGCCCGCGAGGCAACTCCGATTATAACTGACGAAAACACGCCGTTCAAATTCGGTGCTGCCAATATATTCAGATTTCGGGGGGAACAGCCGAATTTCAAGGATGCTTTTGAAGTTAAGTTTGCAAACGAATATAAATCCGAAAAAGAGGACCTGACTATTATCTCATGCGGACCGGAACTGGCCGAGTCACTCAGGGCCGCATGGATTCTCAAAACCGACTATAACATCGAAACCAGAGTAATCAATATGCATACGGTTAAGCCGCTTGATCAAGAGGCAATTATCAGGGCGGTTGCTGAAACCAAGGCTATTATTACTGCCGAAGAACATCAGGTCGGCGGCTTTGGCAATCGGATAGCCGGAGTCATTGCCGCCAATAATAGTGATAAGCCGATTCTGTTTGGTATGATTGGGGTTAAAGACAGATTTGGCGAATCAGGACTGCCCTGGCAGTTGATAAAAGAGTTTGAACTGGCCGCCGAATTTATAGCCGAAAAGGCCAAGGGTTTACTTAAATTGAAATGAGAAATCAGATATAGCTGAATGCAGTTGGGAGGAAATATGAAATATGCCGAGCGAATGAAACGGCTGGGAACCGAAACCGCCTTTGTCGTGCTTGCTCGTGCCAAACAACTGGAGGCAGAAGGAAAAGAGGTTGTCCATCTCGAAATCGGTGAACCTGATTTTGATACTCCGAAATATATTTGCGATGCCGCTATCCAGGCGATAAGAGACGGTTATACTCATTATAACCCGTCGGCAGGATATCCGGCTGTCAGAAAAATTATCTCTGATGAAATAAATAAAACGCGCGGAATAACTACCAATCCTGAGCAGGTGGTGATTGTTCCGGGTGGAAAACCAGTGATGTTCTATGTTGTTTTCGCCCTTGTGGATAAGGGTGACGAGGTGATTTATCCCAATCCCGGATTCCCGATTTATGAATCATTGATTAATTTTGTTGACGCCAAGGCGGTACCAATTCCGCTGAGGGAAGAAAACGATTTTCGCTTTGATGTCGATGAACTGGAATCACTGGTTACTTCAAAAACAAAGCTGTTGATTATCAATTCTCCTCAGAATCCGACCGGCGGTTTTTTGACTCATGATGATCTTGAAAGAATTGCCAAAATAGCGGTTGACAATGATCTCTGGGTTTTATCCGATGAGATTTATTCACGGATTATCTACGAAGGCAAATTTGAATCGATAACGCAGTTTCCCGGCATGACGGAAAGAACTATCATTCTTGACGGTATGTCCAAAACCTATGCCATGACCGGATGGCGACTTGGATATGGCGTGATGCAGGAAACGCTGGCCGGGCATGTGGCACGATTGGCGACCAACTGTAATTCCTGTACATCGGCTTTTACTCAGATTGCCGCCGGTGCGGCATTGACAGGTCCGCAGCATGATTCAGACAATATGGTGGCCGAGTTTAAGAAGCGACGCGATGTTATCGTGGATGGACTCAATAATATTGAAGGAATCACCTGCAAGAAACCGCTGGGCGCTTTTTATGTATTTCCCAATATAAAGGCAACCGGGAAAACATCGAAAGAGATGGAAACGCTTCTGCTTGAGAACTATGGTGTGGCGGCCCTGGCCGGAACTTCATTTGGAAGTCATGGTGAAGGATATCTAAGATTCTCTTACGCCAATTCGGTGAAAAATATTGAAATAGCGCTGGCCAATATCAAAACCTGTTTTGGCGATATTATGAAATAGTAATTGTCTTTTGAAAAAATATAACCGGGTGATAGGAATAATTTGAAAATCATCCGGTTATTTTTTTGTTGTAAATAATCACAGGCTGGGTATTAATTATACAGATATGAAAAATGGAATTATAATAAAAAATATAACCGATCTTCGCGCCAGACCGGAATTCCACTCCGAGCGTAAAAGCCAGCTGTTATTCAATGAACCGGTCAGAATTGAAAAATATCGCAATGGCTATTGTCGAGTAATTCAGCCGGATGGCTATTTTGGTTGGATTAACGAACATGCGGTAAAAACAATAACGGGAATAAGATTGAGAAAATATCTGGCAAAGCTTAAATACAGAGTTAAATCAAAAACGGCCAGAATTTATATCTCAAAAAACGACTCATCATCTTTACCTGATTTTATTTTTTATGGTACGAAAGTATCAGGCTCGTTTATGCGAGGTAATTATTCTATTTTAGAAGATACTAACGGCAATGATTTTAGAATGTCAAAAAATAATCTGGAATTGGTAGGGAAAATAAAAATGCTTCGACCGACCGAAATAATAAAAGGGGCTAAGAAATTTCTGGGTGTTCCATTTCTATGGGGTGGAATCAGTCCATATGGTTTTGACTGCTCCGGATTTATTAGAACTATATTCCAAGCATTTAATATTGAACTTTCCCGCGATAGTCGTGACCAGTTTAAATATGGCCAAAAGATAGCATTTGATAATATTAAACCGGCTGATTTACTCTTTTTTAAAGGGCATGTGGCGTTGGCCATCAACACGGATCTGTTTATTCATGCTTCATTAGGTGAGGGTGGCGTGGCTATAAATTCTCTAAATCCCAAAACGGGTAATTTCAGAAAAGATCTGCTGGATACATATCTGGGTACCCGGAGGGTACTGCCATAAATATTAGAAGTTTTGTAATAGATCTGCCGCTGAAAAAGGATTTTGCGGTCTCGGGCGGCTCGCTGGCAACCAAAAGAAATATTTTTGTTTCAATCAATAATAAAATTTTTGGCGAGGCGGCCGGGTCGGTTTATTACGGCCCCGACGAAAAACAGATAACCTCGGATATTGACATCGGAATAGCCCATTTGTCATCAATAGATAATCCATCCGCTAACGATTTGTTTGAGCTGAACAGTTTGGATATAAACTCCATCTCTAAATCAGCACTAATGGCGGCACTTATTCATAAGATATCGTCGGACAACAATCAATTTCCCTGGGATGTAGTTAAGCTTGCTGAACCGGCAAAAATTATTACTTCAATCACCGTTTGCATTTCCGATCCCGACACGATGCTCGATGAGATAAAAAACTCAGAATATCCGATTATTAAAATTAAACTCGGCTTTGACGGTGATGAAAAGGTTGTGGAAGGTCTGCAAAATCTTTCCGGGAAAGTAATTCGGATTGATGCCAATGGCGGCTGGTCGGTCAAAAAAGCTGAGAAAATGATTTATTATTTGAATAAATGCGGAGTCGAATTAATTGAACAGCCGACATCGATTGAATTTATAAATGAATGGAGACACCTGAAGAGTACAGCAAAAACATTACTATTTGTTGACGAGGGATTAAATAATCTGAATGATTATTACAAAGCTGCCGATTTTGTCGATGGGGTCAATGTCAAGCTGTCCAAATCAGGCGGTATTGTTACGGCCAAAGATATTTGTCGGCAGGCTAAGAAAGATAAACTTAAGGTAATGCTGGGCTGTATGGTGGAAAGCTCGATTGGGATCTCGCAGGCGATTTATTTATCATCGCTGGCCGATTTTTTTGATCTTGACGGCCCAATCCTTTTAAAAAATGACATAAGTTCCGATATTAATTATAATGTGGAAAAAATTTCTGTTAACAGCAATATTATCGGCGGACCGAAGATAGATGAAAAATATTTTAAATCCTAAAATCTCCTGGCTCGGATTGATTTTCACTTTTCTACTAATAGTCGTCAATGCTGTGGGGCAAGCACCGCAAATTGATATTGTGTACCCCAAAAAAGATGCTACAATTGAAGCGGTCGATTCCTCGTTTATTTTGGGCTCGGTTACGCCTGGCTCTCGACTCATTATTAACAATCAGGAAATATTGGTTCATGAGGAGGGTGGATTTCTCGCCTTTCTGCCTTTGAAACCGGGACAATTTATCTTTGATATTAAAGCCATAAATAATGCCGATACATCGATATTATTTTGGCCGGTAAATATTCCGGAACCGTTAGAATCATTTGGTTATGACATTCTGCAAATTGCTGATCTAAAAGATTCGACTTTCAGTCAAATATTAGCCGCCGGTGACAGACTTATAGTAGAGTTTCAGGCGACGCCGTTCTGTTTTGCCTGGTTTTCCATTCCCGGTATTGCCGACTCGATTCCGATGGCCGAGATAGCACCGCAGTCACAGGCGTATTGGGGGGAGACAGTATTCGGAGTCGGTGCCGTTCCCGATTCGTTAAAAATTAAAGGTAAATATCGGGGATTTTATGATATCGGCTATGATAAACTTCCAGATTCATCTCGTATCTGCTATTTTCTGAAGAGTCCTGAGAAAAAGGATTTATATGATATATTATTGGATACACCCGCAGAACTACTTGATTTTGATTTTTTAAAACTATTACGATCATGCGAAACGACAATCCTTGATAGCTCATCATATTTTGTAAAATTAAATCCGGACAATTATCCCCGAATGGTCGAACTAATCGATTCGGTTTCTATAGTAAGGTTGGGGCCACTTAAGGGTTATCTGTCGATATTCCAGCCGAAGGGGGTAAAGGCATTGGCGGTAGGACGTGAGGCAGATTGGATTAAATTACAGCTATCACAGACTCAATTCGGTTGGATTCAGAACCATTCGGTTCGGTTTCTTGAAACAGGTAATCTGCCGGAAAAATCTTTTGTTCGAGCAGTCAGGACATATTCGAATACCGATAAACTATTAATTGAAGTTCCGCTTTCCGAAAAACATCCATTTCGATTGGAAGAGAGGGATCGATATTTGGCCACTCTTGAAATATATGGAGCGAATTCGGACACCGACTGGATACGGTACGATTTTGAAGATGAAAATATTGACTATATTTCCTGGTCTCAACCGGAACCGGATATTTATCAATTAAATTTCCATTTCAATAATCCAATCTGGGGATATGATATTTTTTATGAAGGCAACACATTAAAGTGTATGTTTAATAAACCACCGGAACATATTAATATACTTAAATATAAGAGAATTGTTATTGACCCCGGGCATTCACCCGATCCCGGTGCTATTGGACCAACCCGGCTTACCGAATCTGAGGCAAATCTTAATATTGCTCTCCGATTAAAAAAGGAATTGGAAAGAAAAGGGGCTATTGTAAGAATGACACGTGAAGATATGTCGGCTTTGCCTCTTTATGACAGACCTAAAATTGCTAAAGCAGAGGATGCCGATCTGTTTGTTTCGATTCATAATAACGCCCTGCCGGATGGTATCAATCCGTTTGAAAACAATGGAGTTTCGACATACTATTATCATTTGCATTCTATAAATCTGGCCAAAGCGATTCAGCGTGAAATAATCAAGGGAACCGGTTTTAATAATTACGGTCTGTATCACGGCAATCTGGCCGTCAACCGACCCACACAATATCCGGCCGTGCTGGTGGAATGCGCCTTCATTATCCTGCCTGAACATGAGGCTTTGCTAAAGACAAAAACTTTCCAGAAGAAAGTCGCCAGATCAATCCGTAAGGGAATTGAAAAATTTTTGAAAGAATATAAGTAATCGCCCGCGCGTCTTCCTGAATTTATAGTATTACATTCTAAAAATAACCCAATATTTAAAAAAATATTTTGTATATTATAAGATTACTGTTTTTTGAGGGATTTGATGGCCGAAGTTTACGAAAAGCAAAAAATCGACTATACCGAAGGCTCCATTATTCAGTCGATACTGAAAATGGGAACGCCCTCAATGATCGGTTTTCTGGCCGGTCATATTTATCATCTGGTCGATATGCTTTGGGTGTCGCGACTTCCGGAAAGTGAAACGGCGGTGGCGGCGGTGACGATCTTTGCAAATGTCGCCTGGGTATTCTTTTCAATAAATATGCTGGTTGGTCCAGGTTCAGTGGCAATAATATCACGACGCTATGGTGAAAAAAAATATGATGCCGCTGAGACGGCAATAAAGGAAACCTATCTGCTCAAATTTGTATTTGGGTCCGTTATTGGAGTCCTCGGCTATTTCTTTGTTGAAGATATTGTTTATTTCGCCGGAGCGAGAGGAGAAACGATAGGTCTGGCGGCTCAATACGGCCGGGTGATGTTTCTTGGGATGGGTTTTTCAATCTGCACATATTCGGTTTATACGGCTTTACGGGGTGTGGCCAATCCAAATCTTGCAATGGGCTTGATGCTTGGTTCAACAATTTTGAATGTGATTCTCGACCCGCTTTTAATATTCGGATATCTAGGGTTTCCGAAACTCGGAGTAATGGGAGCTGCTATTGCCTCGGTGGCATCATATACTATTACTCTACTAATTGGTATAGCCATATTTTTTACAAATAAAACCAATGTGAAGCTACATCTTAGAAGTAAAGTGCCAATGTCGGTAGCAACAATGGCTAAAATAGTAAAAATAGGTGTTCCGGCCTGGATGGGTTCATTGTCCTTCTCGGGGGCCCGTTTGGCGATAATGCCGATGGTGGCGATTTTTGGCAACTCTGTTATTGCCGCCTATGGCGTTGGGATGACAATTTCAGCTATTGGCATCGCAATATTGGTGGGAGTCGGGCTTGGTTTAAGCTCGCTGATTGGTCATAATCTCGGTGCCGGGAAAAAAGAAAGAGCCAGGAAAACGGCCGACCAGGCGATTTTGTTATCAATCGGTATTATGCTGGCTGTCTCGGCTATAGTTGCCTATTTTGCCAGACCGATAATGGCGCTCTATTTTGATAATCCGGAAACAATTCAGGTCGGCGTGAACCTGCTTCGAATTATGGCTATCGGTTTTCCATTTACAGGTATTTATCTGATGCTGGAGCAGGTTTATGGCGGTGTCGGATTAAATACACCGGTTATGATTGTCAGTATCGGACATTCCTGGGCCTTAGAAATACCAGCAATATATATCTTCACCCAAATTCTTCATTACAGTCAAAATTCAGTCTGGTGGTCGATTACCGCGGCCACTTTTATTTCGGCGATCGGCTTTTATTGGTACTATCGCAGAGGGCAGTGGTTGGAAGTCAAAGTGTAGTGAAGAGAAGGTTGTTATTGAATATATATAGGATTGTATACATAAATGATATTGTCTTTGTATAAAGTAATACTTTATATGGTACAATTTTCAAAAACAGCTTGAAATATAATCTGATTTGTTGTAATTTCTTTATCAATGATTCATTATTTTTACA
>CBFCZE010000090.1:0-11894 GCA_965602655.1 uncultured bacterium | reverse complement strand
GTAGATTGTTAAATTAATATAGGATTCCCCTTCATTGACAATGAGATAGGCGGCTCCGGCACAATTGTTCTCCTCATCAAAGGCGGCTATTATATCAAGTTCTTCGCCGGGCTGATCATTAATTAAGAATTTGCCAAAAAATTTACCCGCTTAATTTGTCGGATCAAAAATACACGGCCCTATATCATCCAGGATTTTTTTACAATTGGGTGATTCTGCATTTTTATCAATAAATCCGCCGTCAGCCAAACCGTCTCCTTTGCCTGATGGATAAGTAAACCCGGGAATAATTTCGGTCACTTTTGTCCAGTATCCCAGGCCATTATGAAGTTCACCAAGCGTATTTAGAAAATCAGGAAGGGTCGGGTCATAGAACATTGCCCCGCCATCAAAACCGGTTGCATAAATCAATTGATCGAGGCTAATGAGTGAACTAAAGGCATCAGCCGGCGACATTATTACTTGCGGCCAGTATCCAATAAGATTCCAGCCGTCATCAAGATCAATTGAAAAACTCCACAATATGGATGATCCACTGGCCTGTAAAATAGCCGGATTTGATACTTTTACCCAGTATCCAAACCCGGGATCAAGTGATGTAAGCGTATTTAGAAAGTCAGGTAATGTCGGATCATAAAACTTTGCTCCATTATCAAAGCCGGTTACATAAATGAGATCATTCTCAAGCTGACTAAAGAGGCTGGCCGGCAAAGGATCATCGAGTATTACATCAAATGAAATCAGATTCCACCCGGCACTCAATAATATGTCATCGGTTGATGCAAAATCATAATAATTGTTGAAATCACCGCACGGATCCGGCAGAGGAGCGCCCTGGGTGTTTATCCAGCAATCAAACGTCTCCGGATATTCCAATATTCTATCCGTTGAGGCATCATGAATCTTCAGGGTAAATTTTTCACCGGGATCAATACCCTCATCAATATCCGGAGTGGTTGGATCGTTGCCGTATATTTGAAGATTTATGTATGATTCGTCATTAATGGTAATATAGGCGGCCCCGGCACAATTACCATCTTCATCAAAAGCTCCGATACAGTCCATTATATCGGCCGACACCAAATCAATCGTAACCTGACCCAAAAAAGCACCGCTTGTATTTGTTGCGGTGAATTCAAAAGGACAGAGGGGATCATCAACCGCTGTTCCATATAGCGTTATCTCATCCACAATAAAACCTGATGTCAGATCGGTGATATATAAATATTCAGTATAGTCTCCCACGACAATGGGTGAAAAATATATCTTTCCTTTTGTGGCAGGAAAACCATTGTACATATCAAGAAGTGACGGCCCGGCAGAGAAAGCATCGGGATCAGAGAATGTTATTTCAAACAAAGAAATACCTGTAGTTGTACAATTAAACTCAACATCCTGAAGATCACTATCTCCCAAAGCCGTTTCGTTGAATTGAATCGATTCAGCCGGACCATTTTCATTATTGTTTTGAAGTTCGAAAACCAATTTCTGTCCATCGGCTATTGAATGTATTCCATCATGGCGGAACCAGCCGCAATACATAAAATCAAAAGCCGAGCCATCGTAAAAATCTTCCGTTGTATAATCAATAGCACCGGTTCCGGCATCGCTCAAATTATCGCCATCATAATCCGATGCCATTATCATAAGATATTCTCTTCCACCGACATCCGAGTCGTCGGGGTCCCAGGTTTGGTTATAATTATCAGCATCAGTCCACTCAACAAAACAGACATTTAGCTGACGATTATTATCAATATCCCAGGCCTGGAAGGGGCATAAATAATATCCCTGATAACCATAATTTGGGCTGCCGCCTCTCAGGTAATTATATGCCCTTTGCCCAGATACATCAGGATTCGACGTAAATCGCAATTCAACATTAGAAAATTGTTCAGGCATCGTTGCAGGATCAAGATACCCGCCCCAGAAATTATATCCAAAATCAACAGCGCCATTGAAATATTCTCCTGCCCAATCAACGGGTGAGAGCCAGCGTTGATCATCAGGTTCAAAGTAAACATCGCTTAATTTACCATAATTGGTTATCTGCGTTTCAAATGAACTGCAGGCCACATATTCAACCGGATCTTCAGGGCATTCTGAATCCAGCATGTTTTTCAGTTGTGACAATGATGTTAATCTATCCGGGCCAATGGCGGCCCCAATTCTCAGGACCAACTGCTGAACATCCCCCGGATTAAAGGTCATCGGTCCAAAATTAGCCATTAATCGTCTGTCGGAAGGATTGGAATCAAGCCAGCCCTCGCGAGTTATTGGGTTTCCGGCATAGCAAAATTTGGTAGGGTTGCCGAGATTATCGTATGGTGGTGTTAGCAGATCGCCTCCATGTGCACCTTTGGGATCGTTGCCCATCATATATGCATATAATTCTTCTGGTTCATCCGGGTCGGTTCCATTTATGAAATAATTAAAAGATGTCATGCCGATATTTTTAAAATCGAGAAGCGGCTCACCATTAAAATCGGCCACTTCACCAGGCGACGGAACAACTGGACTGGAAAAGACCTTTGCCCCCCAGGCCGGGGGAGTAGAGCCGTATTCTGAGTCATTGTTGGTTGCGTTATAGCAGAAAAACATATCATAAGTCGTATCACAACCGACTAAATCGTCGGAGGACCCGCCCAAATCCGGGTCAACCCAGAATGATATATAAAAATCTTCGATAATATTGACGCTTTTATTGAAAAGAAGATATTTAATATATACCACATTTTCTTCACCCGGATCATCCGACGCCCAGACGGTCTGATGAACCTCGACACCCAGAGAATCGGTGGCTCCGCCATATCCGTCATAAGTATGAGTTCCGGCATCATTATAGACGGCCCAGAATGTCTGATCGCCCAGCAGGAGAGGATTATCGTATTCGTCAAGCGGAGCTCCAAGGGCCGCCGGCCAGTTATCATAATCCGGATCGCCAGGACCGGAATAGGCATCAATTTTATAAACCTTATATGATGGATCATCCGGCATACAGCCGCCTCCTGCCATTGGTCCCGGGAAATATTCGGGTGAATCAAAGGCGCCCACGGCAACACGGATTTCGCCGTTCACCTTGCCGCCCAGCATAAGACCAGCAGAATACACAACAGTCGGCGTTGTATAAATATCATCGATGTTACCATTGTATGGATAATAAAATCCATCTGCTTTACCAAACATATTGGATATATCCCCCCCAATTATACCAACATTTGTGACAAACATCAGAATATTGTTGGCATCAATATAGGTTTGATAATCACTTCCTCTTGTGGGCAGATTTTTGTCGGCGTTATCCTGTTGAGGGCCTTTCACCCAATCTATTTCCCGTGCATTAATAGTCGATACTATTAATATTATCAGGAATATTAACAGGATTTTCATTTTCGAGTTTCTCATATTATTTTGCCTTCCACATTAAATTATGTCTGATTAATTTCCCAAGATGATTCATTCTTCAATGCACTCTTAATATCAATATATATTAAAGCGAAAAATTGTCAAGTGGTTAGATAAGTACAATGATCCTAAAACTAATTTTTCACACAATCGCACTTATTTCATTTCCCCGCGTTATAAGAAAATTGTCGGAACCGCCGGGGATTTCGACCCACAAAGACTTGAATATTATCGACTTACAATATTACTGCAAATTGATATTGCAGCATCAAAAAATGACGGAACAAAGCCATTTGGTTGGACTTGTATGGAAGGGATGAGGTTACGGGGAATAATTGAGATTGCCGCGTCATCCCGACCAAAAGCCGGGATTCATCGCAAAGACGATAGGGACAAAAAAAATATTGTTGGAGCCGTTTTTCTGGGTTTAGATCTATCCTTATTACTTATACTTAATGACATTAATCTATTGATTTTTCATAAATAAAACAAACAGCAAAACGCCGCTTCCATGATTCTTCATCCACAGTTTTATATTGCTTACGACATGAATCATTTTTTATGTTTATATTGCATGTAAAGTTAATATTATTACCCGATGGGTAACAAAGGAGGTTCCATTATGGGCAAGGCGAAATATATACAGAGAGTTATGGTATTTGTAATTTTATTCATTATCTTATCGTTTATGACATTTGGATGTTTTGAAAAAGCGCCGCTTATGCCGCCGACAGTCATCAAACCTGTCACGGATATATATCATGGTGTTGAAGTTGTTGATAATTATCGATGGCTTGAAGATGAAACAAGTTCTGAAGTACGCAACTGGAGTGAAGCCCAAAATAATTATGCCCGCTGGAAACTTGATAATATTCCGTTCCGTGAAGATATTAAAAGACGATTACAGGGACTTTATTATGATGACGCCTCGCCCGAATACCATTCTTTTCAATATCAGAAAAACCTGTTATTTGCTCTAAAAAAACAGCCACCCAAAGATCAGCCGCTCCTGGTGGTAATGGAATCGGCCGATGATCCGGGTTCGGAAAAAGTGATTCTCGATCCCACTCTGATTGATACAACCGGTGAATCGGCGATAGACTTTTTTGTTGTCTCACCATCGGCAAGATATGTGGCTGTTTCTATCTCAGAGGGCGGCACCGAGGACGGGGATCTTTATGTTTATGAAGTGGCCACCGGCAATAAGCTTGAGGACTATGTTCCCCTGGTAAACGGTCCGACTGCGGGCGGTGACGTTGCCTGGAAACCCGATGAATCAGGCTTCTATTATACGCATTATCCGCGACCGGGTGAGCGTCCGGATGAGGACAAACGTTTTTACCAACAGGTTTATTATCATCAGCTGGGGACACCAACCGAAGAGGATCATTATGTTATCGGTGAGGAGTTTCCCAAAATTGCCGAGATTCAATTTGAAACCAGCTATGACTATCAATATATCGTGGCGGTTGTTGCCGATGGAGACGGCGGTGAGTTTACTCATTATTTCCATGATAAGTCCGGGAAATGGCATCAGATAACACAACTGAAAGATATGATTTCCACCTGCAAATTCGGTCCGGACAATTCACTTTATCTTTTTTCCGCCAAAAATGCTTCGCGCGGGAAGATTCTTCACCTTAAACCCGGCCAGACAAAACTGTCCCGCGCAAAAACTGTTATTCCTGAAAGCGAAGCGGTTATTTATGATTTTCTGACGACAACCAACAGAATATACACTCGCGATCTGGTAGGCGGGCCGTTTCAGATTAGAGAATTTGACCGCTCCGGCAAATTTTTAAAATTAGTACCGATTCTGCCGGTATCAACTGTGCGGGATATGATTTGGTTGGGCGGAGATAAGATATTATACAGAAACTTCAGCTATCTGGAACCGGCAGTCTGTTTTGTGTACGATCCATCTGCAGAAAAACCTCAGCGGACAGCTCTGTTTGTTACATCGACGGCCGATTTCAGTAATGTAGAGGTGGTGCGCGAGATAACCATTTCAAAAGACGGCACCCAGATTCCGATGAGTATTATTCGTCGGAAAGACACAAAACTTGACGGTAACAATCCAACTGTTCTATATGGGTATGGCGGATATGGATTGAGTCGAACCCCGGATTATGATAGGACACTATGTCTCTGGCTGGATCATGGCGGCGTTTATGTGATTGCCAATATACGCGGCGGCGGCGAATTCGGAGAGGAATGGCATAAAGCCGGCTATTTAACCAACAAACAAAATGTTTTTGACGATTTTGCGGCCTGCGCCGAGCATTTGATTGAGACCGGATATACCAATTCATCCAAACTGGCCATAAAGGGAGGCAGTAACGGCGGACTGCTTGTTGGCGCCACAATGACCCAGCATCCGGATCTGTTCGGGGCGGTTGTATGTCATAAAGGTGTTCTCGATATGTTAAGGGTTGAGCTTGATCCGAACGGCGAGTTTAATATTACTGAGTTTGGTACGGTCAAAAATCCCGATCACTTCAAAGCGCTGTATGCGTATTCGCCGTATCATAGTGTAATCGATGGTGTTGTCTATCCGGATATCCTGTTGACCGCCGATGAAAACGACGGCCGGGTGAACGCCTCAAATTCCCGAAAAATGGCGGCCAGTCTGCAGGCGGCAACCGATATGAAAGGATATGTACTGCTGAGGTTAAGTACCGGATATGGTCATGGGCATGGCAGTTCCTTGAGCGCTGAAATTGAGATAGAGACTGATACATATGCTTTCCTGTTTGACCGGCTCGGCGTTGATTTTAATAAGTAGACAATTCGGCGGGGTGGCCCATAGCTTGCTATGTGATTTTGAATTTGAAATTCCGTCAGGAAAGGATTCCTGACGGCACACTGGAAGAAAAAGCAGCAGAGAGTATCTGCCGCCCAGAATAAGACGCACTCGGGCAGAGTGGACATCTGCCGCGCACAAAATATCCACCCTCGCAGGAATGACAACTACTGTGGTAGGCCGGACATTCTTGTCTGGCTTTAATCTGGACAGACAGGAATGTCTGTCCTACCGTATTCTCATTCATTATCTCACTCAATATTCCGATACTATAAATATGAGGTTTCTGTTTCTTTTATTGATTTTTCTCTTATCGATACCGCTGGCGGGGCAGGATATTAGCGGCCGCCATGCCGACGGTATCGGCTTCGGGACCAGTCTGCCCGTCGGATGGGTACCGGTTGAATCATCATCAATGGAGATGACTATCCGAAAAAGCGACGATCCCGGCGCCCGGCTGTCGATATTACAGTACGAAATTGCCGAGGAGAATCGGCTGACATCAAGATACGATATTCTCGAGGCAATCGGCGGTTTATACCAGCAACTCGGCGTTGGGGAGATTCCTTATGAAGATATCAATCTCACGCTGGGTGAGGATAGGGCGTCATTTTATATAGATTACATCGAAAGAATAAAATCAGATTCGGATACAGTCAAGGTCTCCCTGAAAGGAATAATTGTCCGCACAGGAGATAACCGGCAGATATTTTATCTGTTACGAGGATATGAGACTACGCTTTCCGATAAATCGGTTGCCGCCGGTTTGAATGATATGATAAACTCATTTGATATAACTATCCCTCTCTCGGACAGTCTCTTTCCGAAAAAATTCGGATATGGATACGTATTTTTATTTATAGCTATTGCGCTGATGGCTTTTTTCTATATCCGAAACAAAAAAGTGCAGAACTCTAAAAATCCACTTGGTAAAGATTCAAAATTCTTCTGGAGATGTCCCGCCTGCCAACTGGCCAATCATGTTGATAATAACACTTGCCAGAGATGCGGCTCAGAAAGACTTACCGATCGAGCGACAAAATAGATTATTCCTGTTCCAACTCAATTAAAACGCCCGACGCCGACGATGGATGCACAAAAGCAATTTTTTTGCCCTCGGCACCTTCGCGAGGCGCTTCATCTATAAGCCTGAAATCTTTGCCTTTTAAAATATTCAGCTTGTCCACTATGTCTTTAACGTTTATCGAAATATGATGCAGTCCCTGACCCCGCTTTTCGAGATATTTTTTGATCGGACTGCTATCTGATATCGGGCAAACAAGTTCAATTGCCGTTGAGTTTTCGCCGTTTGGTCTGAATATCGCCACTTTTACCTTTTGCTCGGCAACTTCCTCAATCGATTCGGGACGGCATCCAAGTATTTGGGAAAACAACTCAATCGATTTTTCCAGATTTTCTACGGCAATCCCGATATGTGAAACAGTGCTCATATCTGATTATCAATTAATTGCCGGCAGCCTCGGCCTCCTCGGCGGCCGCTGCGGAATCATAAATTCTTCGCTGTTCCAGATACTCCCGTTCCAGGCTTGCCAGCGATAAATACGGTTTTATCCATTTCCCCTGAAAATTGTACATTTTAAATTGGTAAGTTTTGGTAAACTCACCACCGGCTTTTGATTCATATATTATATTGGCATCAACTATGGCCGAATCACCCATAATTTTTACCGAATTATAAGTGATGCCGGCTAATGTATCATATTTATAATCTATAACGCGGTGCAGTTTCATATAGTCGGAAAGTGATATTTCTTCGGTATAGTAACTGAATTCATGTTCATATAAAACCATTTTGTCCCCCTCGATCATCCGTTCGATAAGCTCGGTCATCGAGGCTTTCAGCTTATCTTCTTCGGTTAATTCGCCTACTTCGTCGGTTGGCTTTGCCTGCTTTTCCGGTTCTTTTGTTTCTTCGGCACCGCAACCGATTAAAATAGTAATTAAGGCAATGAACAGTAATGACTTAAATTCTTTCATGGTATTCTCCCCAGATTTCTCTTAAGCAATCCGAAATTTCACCGATTGTGGCATACGCCTCAACCGCCTCAATTACCGGACTGACAATATTTATTTCTTCTTTTGCGGCCGTTTTTAGGTTTTCCAGACACCGCAAAACTTTTTCGTTATTTCGGGTCTTCTTTAATTTTTGTAATTTTTTAACCTGTTTTTGTTCCAGCGATGGATCGACTGTAAGAATGTCGGATGGCAATGTATCGAGATCACTCTTGAAACGATTAATGCCGACAATTGTTGCTTCATTGGATTCAACCGCTTTTTGAAAACGATAAGCCGAATTGGCAATTTCAGTTTTAAAGTATCCGTTTTCAACACATTTTATGGCGCCGCCGTGATTTTCGATAATCTCCATTAAATCAAGGGTCTTTTTTTCAATTTCCGAAGTCAGATATTCTATCAGGTAGGAGCCGCCAAGCGGGTCGGCCGAATCGGTAAGACCTGATTCATAACCGAGTATCTGCTGGGTGCGAAGCGCAATCTCGGCCGATTTTTCGGTCGGCAGCGCCAATGCCTCATCATAGGCATTGGTATGCAGCGACTGCGTTCCACCAAGCACTGCCGCCAACGCCTGTATCGCAGTGCGTACAATATTGTTTTCCGGTTGCTGAGCGGTCAGCGTCGAGCCGCCGGTTTGAGTGTGAAAACGAAGCAGCGGTGAATTTTCTTTTTTGGCGCCGAATCGTTCTTTGACAATTTGGGCCCATATTTTTCTGGCGGCGCGGAATTTGGCAATCTCTTCAAACAGATTACTATGCGCGGCAAAAAAGAACGACAGTCGCGGTGCAAAGGCATCAATGTCGAGCCCGGCCTTCAATGCACCTTTGATATATGCTACTGCATTCGATAATGTAAAGGCAATCTCCTGGACCGCTGTGGCGCCGGCCTCGCGGATATGGTATCCTGAAATCGAGATCGTATTGAATCGCGGTAGATGTTCCCCGGCAAATGCAAAAATATCGGTGATAATTCTCATCGACGGTTCCGGCGGGAATATATATGTTCCGCGCGCAATGAACTCTTTTAGAATATCGTTTTGAATTGTTCCGGAGATATTCTTTGAGTTCACCCCCTGCTTTCTGGCGACAATGATATACATCGCCAGCAGTACAACAGCAGTGGCATTGATGGTCATCGAGGTTGATACTTCACCGAGAGGAATCTTATCAAACAGTTTTTCCATATCGGCCAGAGAATCTATCGCGACCCCGGTGCGGCCGACTTCACCGTGTGCCATGGGATGATCAGAATCATAGCCTATTTGTGTGGCCAGATCAAAAGCCACCGATAATCCAGTCTGCCCGCTTTCCAGGAGATAACGAAAGCGCCGGTTGGTTTCCTCAGCGGTACCAAAACCGGCGTACTGACGCATCGTCCAGAGCCGCCCGCGATACATATTTTTATAGATGCCGCGCGTGAAAGGGTATTCACCCGGTCGGTTATGTTTGCCGTCCGAAATTTTTTCATCGGCAACAACCGGAATCTTTATTCCGGAGGTTGTCTCTTTTTCGATTTTATCCTGACTCATCTATTCAAATTCAATCAGTTTTTCGTTTTTATCAACCGCCTGTCCGGCCGAGACAAATACCTCTTTGATTTTGCCGGCCGACGTTGACTTAATAATATTCTCCATCTTCATCGCTTCAATAATAACCAGCGGATCGCCCTTTTTAACCTCATCGCCGACTTTGACCTCGGCCTGCAAAACCAAACCGGGCATCGGCGCCATAACAATTTTATCGCCCTGTCCTTCGCCCGAGGCGCCGGCTTTCTTTCGCAATTCGGCCAGACTGTACGGTTCCACCCTGACATCCATTTCAAGACCGTCAAGGAACATTGACAATGTGCCGTTGTTTTTGGTAATATCAATTTCAGAGGAATTTTCATTCAATCGAAATAGATATTTCTGACCGAATAATTTATCAAAGCTGACCTCATACTTATCGCCGTTAAATTCGACGATACAACTATCGCCCTGACGAGACAGATTGAGATCGTACTCGGTATCGTCTATCGTAACCAGGAATCTTTCTTTTATATCAGTCATATTTTATCTACTCCCGCTTAAGCGATTGACGCCCCGGCTTCGATAGTACTGCAGCCATCCGTTTTCCCCGGGCCGGCTCCATGTCTGTTTCCCGGAGGAATTTATCGCTACTTTCTGACGGCCAAGATATTCAAACACCGCCGCTGAAATGGCCGCCTTCCGTTTTAAATCATTGCCGTGACAGGAAAACCGTTTATCCGGAAATTCTTTCTCAACGAAATCGGTAGCGTAATCACCCATTCTGAAATTCTGCGAGTGCATCACGGCGCAGGCAAAACCGATAGTGGTCTGCAATCCGGAGATACGATACTCATTAAGCGCTCTTAACGTCCGCTCAATCGCCTCGTTTCGATCGGCGCCCCAGACAATCATCTTGGCGATAATCGGATCATAATAAATCGGAATCTCGGAGCCGGCGACAACGCCGGCATCGACCCGAACACCCGGGCCCGACGGTTCACGGTACTGCCTTATTATACCGGTTGACGGCATAAAATCCTGCTCGGGATCCTCGGCATATATTCGGCACTCAATAGCATGACCGCTTCGTTTGACATCATCCTGCTCGAATGACAATTTTTTACCCTCGGCGATCCGGAACTGTTCGCGGACAATATCAATCCCGGTGACCATTTCGGTTACCGGATGTTCCACCTGCAGGCGGGTATTCACTTCGAGAAAATAGTAATTCAGATCCTGATCGACCAGAAACTCAACCGTTCCGGCCCCGATATATTTTGATTCCCTGACAATATTAACAGCCGCTTCACCCATTCTCCGGCGGAGTTCCGGGGTCATAATCGGCGATGGTGATTCTTCGATTACTTTTTGATGACGGCGCTGAATCGAGCATTCGCGCTCTCCCAGATATACAGCGTTGCCAAACATATCAGCCAGTATCTGAATTTCAATATGACGCGGTTTGACAACATACTTCTCAAGATAAACCCGGTCATCGCCAAAAGCGGATCCGGCCTCACGAATCGCCGATTCAATCGATTCGGACAGTCTATCCTTACCCTCGACCACCCGCATTCCCTTGCCGCCGCCGCCGCCGGCCGCTTTTATCAGGACAGGATAACCGATTTTTTCGGCGATAGAATTTACTTCGGAAATATTGGAATTATCAAATTCGGCGCCCGGCACAACCGGTAATTTTGCTTTTAGGGCTGTCCGACGAGCCTCAAGTTTATCGCCCAATAGTGCAATCGTTTCAGATTTCGGTCCGATAAAAATTATACCGCTTTTTTCGCACAGTTTTGCAAATTCGGTATTCTCGGCCAGAAAACCGTACCCGGGATGAATCGCATCGGCCTTTGATTTTTTGGCTATCTCAATAATTTTTTCCTGCACGAGATAGCTTTCGACCGACGGTGATGGACCGACATAGTACACCTCATCGGCCAGTCGTGCATGATAGGCAGTGCGGTCGCACTCGGAGTAAATGCCAACCGATTTGATTCCGGCATCGGCACAACCCCGAATAATGCGAATGGCAATCTCGCCCCTATTAGCCACCAATACTTTTTTAATCTTTGTATTCATAAAATACTACAACGGGATGTTTCCATGTTTCTTGGGAGGGTTTTCGTCTTTCTTTGACTC
>CBFCZE010000089.1:0-11894 GCA_965602655.1 uncultured bacterium | reverse complement strand
GGCAAAATAAAATTAGTTTGCCGGAATAATATCAGGATTATTTTCGCCTTCCACCGAAGACGTCTTTTTCCGAAGTTCCAGATAAAAATAGGTAAATAACGAGTTAAAAAATGTCCCGAGGAAACCTTCGACAACAATAGCGATACTCAAAAACACCGGCAGTATAACAATCAGGGCAATAATCATAAACAGGGTTGACCAGGCACCAATGATAAAGGTCGGAATGGCAAAAATAACCACCAGTATTAAACCGCAAATAATAATTGCTATCCAGAGAAAAGTTGTCATTAAAAATATTATTATATTTGGTCCAAGGTTGTTTTTTAAAAGCTGAAGAGCCTCGCCGATGGCATCGAATACAGCCGCATTATTAATGACAATTCCCCGTTGAGCCAAAGAGTACAAATTTGTCAGTAAAAAGGCGCCGACAATGGCCATCGGGATAAAGATAACCAAGTATAAAAGTCCAAAAACCTTAAAGGCTATTATTATCGGTATCAATGGTAAAACAAGCAGGGCATAATATATTCCGCCGGTAAGCAAGGCTAAAAAGAACAGGCCAAGAAAGCGCCAGAAGTGTCTTGCTCCAATAGTAAATAGTTCTTTTAGTTTATGACTATCGTCATTTTCGATCCGCACGACACCCTCTATTAATCCGGCCACAGATACCAAATGCAAAACAAACATTATCAGTCCCAAAAGCAGAAAAAAGCCGACTAAGGCAATTACAATGGCTATTCCGGGACCGCTTGTCACCCAGTCAACAATATCTTCTATAAAATGGGGATCAAAATCAAAATTATGATCCCAATCATGAGAGATATTGGGGAATTTATCCTCAAATCCGCCAAGATAACCCCAGGAAGCGGCAAAAAAGCCCAGAATCCAGAATATTTTATGTTTCCAGGTCAGATTGAAGGCGCGATTAATTAGTCCACCATAATCCATGACTATAATCTAATAATTAAATTCCAAATTGAATTGCAAGATAAAAATATCCCCTCTCTGATTTAATAAAATCAAAGTTGTTTGGCTGGAAAACCATTGCCGTTATGAATTTTTCCATCCTTTAGCTTTATTATTTTCTGACAATGAGTTCCAATATTCTGGTCATGGGTTATAAGAATAATCGTATGCCCATCTTTCCACAATTGGTCAAACAGTCTTATTATATCTCCGCCCGATTTGCTATCAAGATTACCGGTCGGCTCGTCGGCCAGTATCAGATTAGGTTTATTGGCCAGAGCACGGGCAATAGCTGTTCTCTGCATTTCGCCGCCCGACATCTCGGTAGGTTTATTATTGGCCTTATCTGCAAGACCGACCTGACCCAATAATTCCATTACTCTATTTTTCCTCTGTTTGCCCTTCATACCGGCAAACAGCAGGGGAACTTCAACATTTTCGTAGGCCGTGGCATAAGGAAGTAAATTAAACGCCTGAAAAACAAAGCCGACCTTTTTATTTCGAATTTCAGCCAGATCATTACTTGAGAGGTTTCTTACATTTATTCCCTCAAACCGGTATTCGCCGGAGGTTGGCACATCGAGACAACCAAGTATATTCATCAAGGTTGACTTTCCTGATCCGGACGGCCCCATAATCCCAATAAATTCGTTGGCGCCGACTGATAAATCTATACCCCGAAGAGCTTCAAAAGCAACTTTTCCGGTATTATATTTTTTCCTGACTCCGCTCATTTCTATCATAATCGATACCTCAAACTCGTTATTCATATCTTAATGATTCAACCGGATTGACCGAAGCCGCTTTCATCGCCGGAAAAATACCGGCAATAAATCCGACAACTCCCAGAATAGCGATAACAATCAGGCCTATTTCAAATGACACGGTCGGGCGCCCCATGAAATCAAGAACATCGCTTTCAATCGGGATGCGCTTAAAACCTTCCGTTAAAATATAACTGACCGACATGCCTGTGGTGCCGCCGACCCCGACTATCAATAAAGACTCTATCAGAAATTGAACCAAAATATAACTTTTTTTGGCGCCGATAGCCATCTTGACCCCAATTTCTCTGGTTCTTTCTTTGATGGAAACATACATGATATTGGCAACGCCAACCCCGGCAATCAAAAGCGACATCCCGCCAATCAGTCCAAGAAAAATCTGTATCCCCAGCATAATATTGTTGAATTCCCGGGAATTGGCAACTGTATCCCAGACGTTCAGCGTCTGCTCATCGGTCGGATCGAACTTATATCTGGCCCCCATAACTTCATATAATCTTTTTTCGATCCCTTCCATATTATCAAATTCATACGGTTGATATATAATTCGACTGAAATATCTATACCCGTACAATGCCGAAAAAGTTGTCGCCGGAATTGCACCCATATTTTCATCGGGACCATTATACATTCCCATTTGAATCTTATCCTTCATCACGCCAATAACCATAAAAGGGACTGAGTTTAATTTTATCTGCTTTCCAACCGGGTCCTCATCTCCAAAAAGTTTCTTCTTAATTGCCCCTCCAAGGAAAATCACTCGCCTCTTTTTTTCGATGTCGATATTATTTATAAATCGTCCGCCCGCTTCAGGATAATGGCTTCGAATATCTTCAAAGCAGGGATAAATCCCGGTTACCCGTTCGCTAAAAATTTTATCACCATATTTATAATTTATTCCCCAGCGGACATATTCGCCGGCCACATGCCGAAGTTCCGGCATTCGTCGTTTCAGATATTTCATATCGTCTTCGGTAAATCTGATTCTACGGCCCAGACCAAGACCCTGAAAAACCTTTGTTGTCCGTCCGCCCGAGACAATGACAATGCCATCACCGAGACCTTTCGAATTTTTATCCATCTGGATTTTTAGTCCTTCGCCAAAAGCAAGAAGAAGCAAAATAGCAATAGTCCCCCAGGCAATAGCCATGACTGTTAAAAGCATTCTCTTTTTCTGTTTGCGAAAATCGCGAACAAATATGTTATATAAAATACGCGGGTTCATAATCTAAAATAGTTTTAAGGCCTGTACCGGCTGTAAATTGGCGGCTCTTTTTGCCGGAAAATATCCCGATACCAGGCCGACCAGGCCAAGAATTCCGATAGCTATAATTGATCCGATATAATCGATTTCAGGAATTCCGACGAAATCATCCAATTGGAGCATCGGAAATATTTTTATTAAACCAAATCCAAGTAGCCAACCGATTATTCCGCCGACAAATGTTAATATTAAAGTTTCAGTTAAAAACTGCATCATCACAAATTTCTTTTTTGCGCCCAGGGCCATCTTTATCCCGATTTCCTTGGTTCTTTCCTCGAGAACGACATTCATAATATTCGATACGCCGATACCGCCGGTAATCAGTGTTGCCACACCGATACCAACCAAGAAAATTCGGAAGGCCAAAAAGAAAGTAGTGAGGAACTCAAATCCTTCGGTAATATCCCATATGCCCAGAGCTTCGGTGTCGCTGGGATCAAAGTTATATTTTACGGCCATCATGTCATAAATATCCTGTTTGGTTCGGGCCATCGAGTATCCGTCACTAACCTGGACGACGACATTATTGGGATAAATACGAGAGTACATTCCTCTAAATGTAGTCAAGGGGATAAATGTCTTCCAATTATCGCGACCGCTATAGGAGCTATCCTGCTGTTTCGATTTTAGCACACCTATTACTCTAAAAGGCATGCTGTTAATTAGAATATATTCTCCGATTGCGTCTTTTTCTCCAAACAGCTCGTTTTTCAGTTTATCTCCGATAAAAACAACCCGCCGTTTCTGAAGCATATCAAGTTCGTTTATAAATCGTCCGCCCAACTGGGGAATAATATTTCTCATCGGTCCAAACTCGGGCCATACGCCAACTACCTGCTGGAGCGATTTTTTCTTGCTAAATTCAATGGGTGTACTCCATCTTATATATTCCGGCGATATACGACCAATAGAAGACAATCTGGCTTTCATCATTGACACATCGTCTTCGGTTAAACGAATATCGCGTCCGCGCGGAAGCCCCTTCCATGGTTTTGAAGTGGTACCCGACCAGATAATAGAAATATTTTCACCCAGCCCTTTTTGCGATTTCATCTGAGCCTTTTGGATTCCTTTACCGAAAGCAAAGAGCAGAACAATGGCGAGAGTCCCCCAAAGGATTCCTCCCATAGTCATAAAAGTTCGGAGTTTCTGCCGGCGTAGATCCCGGAAAAACTGTTTTATCGAAAGAAACGGTATCATTTTTTATTCAATCTCTTTTGGCGGGCGCTCCACTATCAATTCACCTTCTTCGAGCCCGGATGCAATTTCAATATTAATGCCATCGGAAAGACCGGTCGTGACATCTCTGGTTTCAATATTACCGGCCGTATCCTGCACCTCAACGGTGATGATTGAATCGCTCATTTTGACCAGCCGTTCAGGAATAAGAATAATATCAGTCTTTTTGGTGATAATAATATCGGCATTGGCGCTGTAACCGGCCCGCAGGAAGGAGTGGCCGATGTCATTTAAGGTAATTTCAATATCAAAAAGTGTCGAACCTTCGTCTTTGTGAGCCTTTGGAGAAATCCGTTTCAGCTCTCCATTTATAATTTCATTAGGTAGAGCGCCGACTTTAATCTCCACCGGCATGCCGACACTTAGTTTGCCGACATCGATTTCATCAACTGTACCCTTAAAAATCAAATCCTCCATATAAGCCAGAGACATCAAATCTGTCCCGGCCTGATACGAAGTCAGCGGAACCACCGGATCACCCTCTTCCACCAATCGCGAGAGAACCATACCGGTAATAGGCGATTTGATTGTGTTGTCAACTCTCAGGTCGGCATTATTAGTCTGACCGGATTGAATTAAATTAAGTTTTTCATTTGATAGTTTAAGTCTGAGACGGGCTTCATCAAAAGTTGATTGTTTGGAATCAAACTCCTGACGAGAAATTAGTTCTTTGTCCAATAATGATTGCGAGCGATCAAATTCCCGTTTGGCATTGTCAAAGCCAACCTGATAGATTTCAACCTGCCGTTTGGCCTCGGCAAATTCTATCGGTGTCGGGTCGGGGGCAACATCAATTAAGGGATCGCCAACTCTAACCTGGTCGCCGATTTCAACATAAATTTTCCTGACCGTCCCGGAAATTTTTGATTTGACCGAAATTTCCTGTTTGGGATCGATCCGCCCGACCGCCAGAGCCTTATCGATTATCTCGCCTTTTTCGACTGTCAGTGTTTTTAAAACGTCTTTTCCATTGCCCGATCCGCTCAGGGCAAAATACAGAACAGCGGCAATCATTATGGCCGGAATTGTTACTAATAGAATTTTTTTGATCATTTTGATTACTCTTTATAGTTATAGCGTTATTTCCTCTGTTAATTGAATTTACGTTTCTCCTATTTAAATGTTTCACCCGATAAAAATTAATCGATTCTTTGACAATCGCTATCTATCAGCGTATTATTAAAGCGATTAATTTTATTTAAATTTTTGTAAATGAAAAATCTAATCAAAAAGAATACGACTATCTCAGTTGCAATAATAATTTTGAGTCTGCATATTTTTTTCACCTGCGGAGCCAAGGATAATCAAACGGCCGGGAACAAAAATAAGGGCAACAACCATACTGATAGTCTTGTTATAGAATTGGGAGGCTTTACCGGAAAATCGGTGTTTGAATTGACCAGAGAAAAGCATAAGGTAGATTTTGTGGAGAGTTCCATGGGCATTTTTGTAAAGGGAATCGATTCTGTCCCATCAAGCAGGAATTTCGCCTGGATATTTTCTGTTAACGATTCATTTGTCCCAATCGGTTCAAATGATTATATTACGGATGATACTGATGTTATAAAATGGCATTACAGGAAGTTTTGAAAATTGTAAATTTTAATAAAGGGAGGTTAATATGGCAAAGAATTATGACATTGATAATATAATTGAGGGGGAAAAACTTTTTCTAATTGCCGGCCCGTGTGTTATCGAATCGAAAGAGGTTTGTTTTACAGTTGCCGAAAAACTTCGCAAGCTGTCTGATAAATATGATATACCTGTAATTTTTAAATCATCGTATACCAAAGCCAACCGCCTTTCCGGTGAATCATTCTCGGGGTATGGAATTGAATTTGGCTTAAATATCCTGGGAGAGGTCAGTAGGGAGTTTGATTTTCCTACTCTGACCGATATTCATGAAACGTCCGAGGCAATTCGCGCGGCCGAGGTGGTCGATATTATTCAGATTCCGGCATTTTTATGCCGGCAAACCGAACTGGTTAGAGAGGCGGCCTTGACAGGCAGATGGATAAATATTAAAAAGGGACAGTTTCTATCACCGGATGATATGGATAAAATCGCGGCCAAGGCTCGTTCCGGCAAGGTTCTGCTGACCGAACGAGGTTCATCGTTTGGATATCATAATCTGGTGGTTGATTTCCGGTCGTTGATAATTATGAAGAATTTTGGTTTCCCGATTGTCTTTGATGCGACACACTCGCTTCAGCTTCCGGGCGGCGGCGGCAAATTTTCATCGGGGCAACCGCAATTTATTATTCCTTTTGCCAAAGCGGCGACGGCCATAGGTATCAATGGGCTTTTTGTAGAAACGCATCCCGATCCAAAAGCGGCCTTAAGCGATGCCGCCGCGATGCTGCCTCTGGAGAATATGGAAACATTAATAACCGAGGTCAAAAAAATATCTGAGGCCAGACAATAATATATTCTAAAGGAAAAGCCGTGGGTAAGAAACATATCAACTTTGACGAATTGGCCGATAGATTTAAAAATATCAAGCTGCTGGCCCTTGATGTCGATGGCGTTTTGACCGATGACCATATTTTTTTCGGACCGGATGGGTTCGAGATGAAGCAGTTTAATATCTCCGACGGTTTCTTTATAGTGCTGGCGATGCGGGCCGGGTTGGAGATTGCCGTTGTATCGGGACGGCCATCGGCGGCAACAACCACCCGGATGAAGGATCTTGGTGTGAAACATATTCTCCAGGAGATGAAAGACAAAAGTTTACAGATTATCCCTCTACTGGAAAAGCTAAATTTGGACCATTCCCAGGTAGCCTTTGTCGGTAATGAGATTCTTGATATCGGATTGGCAAAGGAGGTCGGCCTTTCAATGGCGGTGGCCGATTCGGCCAAAGAACTTATGGATGCTGTTGATTATGTTACCGAAGCAAAAGGCGGCAGTGGCGCTGTCAGGGAAATATTAAAAGCATATTTTAAGGGTATCAACCTTGACCCAATCTCATATTTGACGTAATTTGAATAAATGATACTGAAAAACGGAAAAGAAGTATTTCAAAAGGAAGCCGAGGCAATTGCCCGTCTGGCCGAAAGGCTCGATGAAAATTTCACAGCCGCCGTTAAGCTGATTCTTGAGTGTTCGGGACGAGTGATAATAACCGGGATGGGCAAATCGGGTCTGGTCGGCAAAAAAGTGGCGGCGACATTATCATCAACCGGGACCGCCTCGTTTTTTCTCCACGCCGCCGAAGGTGTGCACGGCGATCTGGGACTGGTGCAAAAAGGTGATATTGTCATTGCTATTTCAAAATCCGGAGCGACCGATGAACTGTACCAAATCCTGCCGACTATAAAACGGCTGGGGGTTAAAATTATTTTAATGACCGCTCAGGTTGATTCACCGTTAGTGGCTAAATGTGATATCGTTCTGGATTGTTCGGTCGAGTCGGAAGCCGGGTCCGATAATCTGATTCCGACATCATCATCGACGGCGGCGATGGTTATGGGCGACGCCCTGGCGGTCGCTTTGCTGAAAGAGCGCAATTTTTCACCGGAAGATTTCGCACATTTGCATCCGGGCGGATCACTCGGACGACGGCTATTAAAAAGAGTCGAAGATTTGATGCATACCAATTCTGAAATCCCGTTTGTCAAACCGGATACCCCGATGAAGGATACAATCATAGAAATGACCGGTAAAAGACTGGGGGCGGCATTGGTAATTGACGATGATGGTTTATTGGTCGGCATATTTACCGATGGCGACCTGCGCCGGCTGGCACAGAAAGACAAAGACTTTTTTAATATTCAAACCGATGAAGCGATGATTAAAAATCCGCGGACGATTGAACCTGATGCCATTCTTGACAAGGCTCTGGCGGTAATGGAAAAGTTTTCCATTACGGTTCTTCCGGTCGTAGAGAAAGATCGTTTGCCGGTCGGTATCATTCATCTACACGATATATTAAAATCGAAACTGGTATAAATCCCGGTGGCAAAATTCAGGCAAAAATTAAAAAATAATATTATCTATGGTTTTCTAAGATTTATTATTACCATTTTTAATATTCTTCCAAGGAATATCAGTCTGTTCTTTGGATCGATTCTTGGCTATCTATCTTATCTGTTGTACGGAAAAGAAAAGGCCAAATCGAATCGACATCTGCAGATTGCCTTCGGTGATAAACTGTCCGAAGCCGAACGCAAAACTATTATCAGAAAAATGTTTCTTAATATTGTCTGGAATTTTATCGATATTGTCAGAATTCCGAAATATTACAAATATGAACTGCGGTCTTTAATAGATGTTGAGGGTATTGAGAATTTTGATGAAGTTTATAAGCGCGGCAAAGGTGTGATTGGCGTTACCGGGCATATCGGCAATTTTGAGCTTCTGGCCGCCTTTGCCGCCGGCGAGGGATATAAATCGGCCGTAATCGGCCGCGAGCTTTATGATAAAAGATTGAATAAACTTTTAGTGGCCAACAGAGAAAGTGTCGGGCTGATAAATGTTGACACAAAAGATTCCCCGCGTAAATTGATAAAGCTTATGAAGGACGGATATGCGCTGGGGGTTTTGATTGACACCGATTCAACTCGGGTGCGAGGTGAGATGATTCCGGCCTTTGGAAAATTGTCAAATACTCCGGTGGGACAATCGATTATCGGGCTCAAAACCGGAGCCGGATTTGTTCCGATGGTATGTCTTCGCAATGGAAAAAGGTATAAATTGATTTTTAAGCCGGAAGTGACGATAAATCGTACCGATGATTTTGATGCCGATGTGTATAATATTACGAAGAAATGTACCGAAGTACTGGAAGAGATAGTAACCGAACATAAAGATCAGTGGATATGGATGCATAACCGCTGGCGCACCAAACCGGAAAATAAAAAAGAATGAAGATAAAATACTTTTCAACAAACGTCATTCCGGACCCAAATAATGTCATTCCCGTTTCTTCTAATGTCATTCCCGCGAAGGCGGGAATCCATAAAGGATTTTGCTGGGCAGGAGCCCTGCGCTCCTGCCAATTAATTCTTTTATTTTTGGCGCTGATGTTTGCCTCCTGTGCCGAAACATCTGAAGACAGAGCAACCGATTTGCCCGACAGCACCGAAGTCGCTATCATGCGGCCGGATCAGCAAATCCGCGACGCCCGTATTTCGTTGTATGACGGGCCTAACAGAACCACCGATGTTTATGCCGATTATATTGAAAAGTATGAAAAGCTGGATTCCACTCAGGCCAAAAAACTGAATGTTTATTTCTTCGATAATGAAGGCAAACAGATATCCAATCTTGTTGCCGACAGCGGAATAGTTCGGGAACAGGTCAATTTTATGGAGGTGTTCGGCAACGTCGTTGTCACCACCGAGGACAGCGCCATTCTTTACACAGAGCAACTACGGCATAACACAAGCAAAGATATGATTGAAACCGATAAATTTGTTAGAATTATTCAGCATGGCGACACGATTCAGGGGTATGGGTTTGAATCCGACCGGCGATTAAGAAATATCAAAATCAAAAAACATGTCACCGGGACATTGCAGGGATCAGAAGAGGTTTTGGAGTAGTGGAGTGATCTTATGAGAGAACTAACGTTGGATAAATTACCCGGGAAAGTACTGGCGAAATTGGACTTGGAAACGGTTTTCAAAGCATCTCGCTGTGTCATAGCAGCGGAAAGGCTTTTGGTCTTTCGCAAGCTCCATAAAAAAGAGATGTCTGCAGTCGCCCTCGGTAAACGCGCGGGAATTAATAATAAACATTGTGAATCCTTTCTCGACTATCTGGTCTTCCTGGGACTATTGAAGAAGAGAGGCAATCTGTACCGCAACTCTCCTTTAGCTGACAAACATTTCATTAAGGGGCGGTCGACTGATTGGACCCGGTTATGGTCGGGTGAGTGCGTGAAGGATTATGAGGCCTTCACGGTTTTGGAAGACGTTATATCAGGCGACAGGGATTGGCGACAGATTCTTGGCAAAGCGCGCAAGCCCGATTATCAACTGGCACAGGAGGATCCTCAGTGGGCAAAAGAATTCGCTTACGCGCTCTACGATTTACACAAATCGGACGCCAAAATCCTTGCCAATAATCTGGATCTGTCGGATTATCAGGCCCTGTTGGATGTTGGTGGTGGGTCAGGTGTTATGTCAATCGCTCTGGCGCGGGCATATCCACACTTGAAGGCGTGTATCCTTGACTTTAAATATGTATGCGCGGCGACCAGATCTATCATTCGAAAAGAACGAATGTCCGGAAGAATAGACACGCTTGCCGGCAATATGGACAGGGCTATCCCCGGCGGATTTGATGTCATAATGTTCTGGGATATCGGCCAAATTGATACCCGTGTGATGAAAATGGCATACGAGAGTCTGCCCGATGGCGGTATGGTGGTTCGTAGCTGTCCGGTCTCAACAAAGTCAAAGACACCGTCGCCGGGCAGGTTCCCATATGAATATCTGTCGGTCAGGCCAAAGGGGCAAACCAGGCTAAGCAAAATGAATGGCCTCAAAGCCGCCGGTTTTAAGACAGTGAAATACCGTGCAATAGGTGGGGGGCTAGGCATGATTACCGGTCGTAAAAAATGAATCTATAGATTTGAATCTAACCGGCGATTAAGAAATATCAAAATCAAAAAGCATGTCACTGGAACATTGCAGGGATCAGAAGAGGTGCTGGAGTAAGTAACAATCGAAACCGTTCGGGATTTCGATCTATTCAGCTTAATATGCGACGCGAGTTACCAAAATGCTTACCTGATTATAACCTTGATTCTCGGTCCTCCCAAATGAAACATATCCTGCTATTTGATAATGAGGAGTAAACTCATATCCTCCGCCAAGCATAAATCCGGGATATGAGCCGGGACTTTCAACAGATGATGGTTTAAGAGTATAAATCCCCGTTCCGACAACAGTAAAAAGCGATTGCCCCGGCTTATCAAAATAATGATACCAGGATAAACCCAGAAGACCCTGGGTTATTAACTGAGAACCATGCTTTCCCCAATCAAGCCACATTTTTTCATTCAGTCTTTTCCCTTCATTCGTATAATAGCTCGAATGCCTGAATGTAGCATTAAGTTCAATGGCAATAATATTATTATTATCAAAGCCTGCGCCAATAAATCCATTAAAAGCCAATGCAGGTTCATTTTCATCAATTGAATGGTAGGAAAATTTCGATACCGGAGCCATCCCGAATCCGGCGGCCGTAACAAATCCATCGCGACGATCATTATATCCGGAAACAGATATCGCCATCATCAAAATAATCAGAATTGTAAATAATGTTTTCATAATTCACCTCTTTCTTTTATTGATGAAGGTTTGCAACATCCGTACCAGAAAAAGAAAACAAGTGTTTCTATGCACAACCTATTGACAGACAATAAGTAACCGCTAAGTCGTTCAATTGATATTTTCCAAATCGGTGGATATTAAATATCCAAATGTATAGGAAACAAAAATCAATTTGTAAAAACCGTTTGTGATTTCGGCCTAATGGAAATTAACCCCGGATTATCATGTTGACGATGTCTTTGCGGAGAAGAACACCTACCAGTTTGCCCTCGGCGACAACAAACACCCGCCGGAGATCCTTAAATATCATAATAGCGGCCACCTCGACAATCTTGGTATCAAGGGTGGTGAGTTCAT
>CBFCZE010000088.1:0-12053 GCA_965602655.1 uncultured bacterium | reverse complement strand
CGCCCGATTATGGCGTCGGTCATACCTTCGCAGAAATAATCCTGATCTTTGTTCGGACTCTGATCGCGGAATATCAGGACGGCGATAGAATTACTCCATGCAGATTTTCCGCCTCCTTTATCAAAAAGAAATTTATCAACAAGAAAATACCCAGCCAAGGCAACTACAATTGCCGCGATGGCTATCCAATAACCCTTCATGCCTTTTCTGCGAGGTGCTGTTTCGGTTTGCAATCTTTTTAAATCGGCCAGCATTCCCGAGGCTATCTGATAGCGGGTTTCCGGATTCTTTTCCAGCGCCTTGTTAACTATCTGCTGCAGTTCATCGGTCACGCCCGATTTGTATCGTGATAGCGGTTCCGGTGTATCATGCAGGATGGCATTCATTGTGGCCGCTTCATACTCAGCCTGAAAGGCTCGACGGCCGGTCACCATCTCGTACAGAATTACACCAACCGAAAACAGGTCCGAGCGGGCATCAACTTTCTCTCCATTCACCTGTTCCGGTGACATATATCCGACTGTCCCCAGTGTCGAACCGGTTTTGGTGAGCTTTTCGGCGTCTAATATAGTAGCTAATCCGAAATCTAAAATTTTTGGCCGGCCGTTTTTATCAAGAATTATATTTGATGGCTTAATATCCCGATGAACAATGCCCGCCTCGTGCGCCTCATGAAGTCCTTCACATATCTGTTTTGTTAAATCTATCGCTTCATTTATCGAAATCTTTTTATCCTTAATTTTATTTGCCAGCGACTCACCCTCAATATGCTCCATAGCAAAGAACGGCCGCCCCTGAAAATCGGAAACTTCGTAGATAGTAACGATATTGGGATGTTTCAGCTTGGCCGTCGCCTGCGCCTCACGTTTGAATCGATTACGGCAATCTTCATCATTGCACATATTAGCTGGCAGAAATTTTAACGCCACCTGACGTTTAAGTTTAGTATCCTCGGCCAGATATACCTCTCCCATCCCGCCGGCACCGATTTTATTGATTATCGTATAATGCCCAACTTCCGTCCCTTTGGTCAGCGCCACAAACGATTCGGTTTTGTCGTTACCTTCAAAATTTCCAGACATAACAGTCCCTGTTGATAATTTGCTTAATCAAGTAGTGAAATATTAAAGTAATTATTAACTATTAAATTAGCAATAAAAATTGAGAATCCGATAAACTTATTTTATGGTATAGTCTTGTTTTCTATATTATTGTTACTATATTAATGGCAGAAATCTCATACAAAAACATTCTGTTGGGACTCAGTATGAAATCGCTTGTCTGGCTTATTATTTTATTTTTTATATTACTTCCTGAGGGATATTGCGGGCCTTCTTATGATAACCAGGCATGCAGATTACCAAATTATCCATACACCATGAATTTAGATATAGATAACGTCGAGGTCGGTAAAATCCACAATGGAACACCCTATGTAAACGGTGGCGTTCACAATGTCGGCAAACTTGGTTTGACGGTTACAAATATTGGGCGTATCGGCACCGGCTGGGATGACTGGCCTACCACCGATGACCCATCCGGGATCGCACCTACAGCGGTATATCCATATCCCGGTGACAACCGCTATTTATACCAGGGTGCCTATTGGATAGGCGCGGTTGTTGGGCGGGATACTCTGGTGTCGGTCGGCTGGGAAGGATGGACCTATTTCGTATATGAGATGTGGCCCGATCCTTATCCGAAGGGTCAGGTTATAGCTCATTCAATTAGAAATCCAGACGACATAAATGCGGTCTCTGAAAGAGATTTTATTGCCATATATACCGATACCGTTACAAATCCTAATTTCGTCCAAATGGAGCCTACTGACGGACGTCCTCATATACCGCTCAATATTGAAATCACTGAAAGAAGTTATTCCTGGAGTTATTCGTATGCCGATGATTTTGTACTGTTCGATATGTCCATTAAAAATATAGGAAACAGAATACTAAATCAGGTATATATGGGACTTTATATTGACGGCGATGTCCGCAAAGTCAATTACAGAATGGGAGAAGAACGGGATGATATATCCGGTTTTCGCCGCGCAATCGACTCTCCCTTCGGCTGCAATTGGGTTGATACTATAAACCTGGCCTGGTTATCCGACAACAATGGCCTTTATGAAGACGGTGGCGAAGATCAATGCCCTTTCAATCCCGGTCATTATACCGGAGTTAATGGTGTCAGGGTCGTAAGAACCCCGTCTGATTCACTGAAGTACTCATTTAACTGGTGGATATCCAACTCAAATCCGCGATTGGATTTCGGACCACGAAGAGTCGGCACTTCCGACGATCCATTTCGTGATTTTGGAGGGCTGCTTGGCACTCCCCTGGGTGATCGCAATAAATATTATATAATGAGCCATGAAGAATTTGATTATGATCAACTCTTTTGCGCCAAAGATCATACATCCGAGGGCTGGCTGCCAAGGGGACCTGACGCTGAAGATTTCGCCGATGGTTTTGATACACATTATCTCCTCTCTTTTGGGCCCTTTAATATATCCCCCGGCGAAGTCCTTCCACTAACTTTTGCATATGTAGCCGGTGAAAACTTTTTCTCAGATTGTGAGGCCTACGAAAGGATATTTAACCCCAATTTTCCAGAAGAATATTACAACACGCTAAATTTCAGCGAAATCGGTTTGAATGCTATCTGGGCCTCATATATCTATGACAACCCCGGTGTTGATACCGATGGTGATGGATATAGAGGTAAATACCGAGTTTGTACCGATGATTCAACTTTTTGGGATACGGTTTATTACGAGGGCGATGGTGTTCCCGATTTTAGGGGTGCCTCCCCGCCGCCGCCACCCGAACTATGGGTTATCAATCCTTATCCAATCGGCGATACAATCCGAAGTCTGGTAACTCCCAATGTCAATGAGTACAACGCCGGCGAAGTCACCATACAATGGTATGGATACAAATCAGAAACGACCAGGGATGATTTTACAGGTTTGTATGATTTTGAGGGCTACCGCGTTTGGTTATCGTTATCCGATAAACGAAGTGAATTCCATACTCTTTGTTCATATGATAAAGAAGATTATAACAGGTATGTGTATAATAGTAGCCGTGATTTATGGGAGCTTAATGATCCGCCATTTTCAATTGATGAATTAAAAATACTATATGGTGAAAATCTAAATCCAATTGATTATGATCGGGATCATCCATTTTACTGGCAAGGTTTATCATATTATTTTTCTCCTCAGGATTGGAATCAATCGAATTTAATGGATACAACCCTGATTCATAAGGTTTATCCGAATCAGCCCTCGCCGACAACTTTGTCCCACGATTCGGCCGCATTTTATTATTCTGATGAATTAACAGATGATGGTTATTTCAAATATTATATGTATGAATTTAAAATGCGAAACTTATTATCCTCACAAAAATATTACTTTGCGGTGACTGCCTTTGATTATGGCTCTCCGGCCGGCGATCTTGAATTTCTTGAAACTGAACCTGACAAAAATTATGTATCCGAATATCCCCAACATCAAAATACGACAATTGCCTCAAATAACCTTAATGTTATTGTTTATCCCAATCCATATCGTAGCGACGCTAACTACAGGGCTCATGGATTTGAAGGACGTGGTATGGAGGATATGCACGACGAGCGTGTAAATCGGATACACTTTACCAATTTGCCTCAAAAATGTACTATACGAATATTTTCAATTGACGGTGACCTGATCCGGGAAATTTATCATGATTTCCCACCTGATTATCCCGAAAGTATGCATGATGAATGGGATTTGATAACACGAAATACTCAGGCGGTTGCATCCGGCATATATTATTATTCAGTAGAATCCGAATTTGGTAATCAAATTGGCAAATTGGTGATTATAAAATAACCTCTAACAATATTCTGATATTTGTAAGGCCCTTTTTTTATTATACCGAAATCAATTTTTATATTGCCTGTAATATGCAGAGTTGTATATGATTAACCGATAAATAAGCAGGGGATTTTGTCGGCCCCGCAGATAACGAAAGGAATTGTTATGAAATCGGTTTTGTTAATTTTGTTTTTATTAAGCTTCACTATTGCCTCGGCTCAGGATGGATCTCAAGCAGGTGATGCTCTATACCGAAAAATCCAGCACCTGATGGACTCCACATTACTTGTCGAGGGAAATGTCTTTGCACCCAAAACTTACGAAAAAGCGGCCAAGTCATACCAAAAAGCCAAAGGCGCCATCGGCAGTGCCAAAAAGAAGAAAACGATTGAAAAATTCCTCCTGGAAACAGAGGAGTATGCAGAAAACACCCTGAAGGCCGCCGAAGTGGCCAAGCTGACTCTGCAGGAATATCTCGAACCGCGCGAAAAGGCAAAGGCAGCCAAATCGCCGATGCTTGTCACTGAACTTTACGACAAAGCTGAAAATCAGTTTATAAAGGCGGCTCAGAATGTCGAATCCGGAAATGTCAAAGGCGGTCTGAAAAATGCCGAAAAAGCTATGCCGCTTTTTGGGACGGCCGAACTTGAGGCAATCCGGGTCGATATTATGGGGACCGCCGACCTTTTAATCAAAAAGGCGATTGAAGGCGATGCCAATAAATATGCACTCTCGACTCTTGACAAAGCCAAAACCGCCCGCGCCAAATGCGACGCAATTCTTATGAATGATCGTTATGAACGGGATGAATCAATAAAAGAGATCAGGCGAGCCGAATATGAGGCCCGACATGCCGCCAATATCGCCCAGTCAGTCAGATCACTGCAGCGAAACGATCAGGCCTGGGAAAAATTGATGCTGGTTTATGAAATTCAGATGGGACGTATCGGCAATGAAATCGGTTTGGAACTTCTGCCATTCGACGAGGGACCGATTGCCGCCGCGGATAGTCTTATCTATTATATTCAAAACCTCCAATCAAAATCGACATCATCCGGCGAACTCAGCCAGCAATTGGTAGAAAAACTCAGGGCGACAGCAAATAAGATCGATCCCAATATTTTCACTACCGATCCGCTGGTGCTGGCCGATGATCTGGATAACCGCGTCACAACTCTTCTGGCCGAAAATAAACAGATGTCCGGAGATATTTCAAACCTTGAGGTGGCCAAAGAAGAGGTGGCGGCCGAGTTGGAATCGCGAACTGCCAGAGAAGATAAATTCCGTGCCGCTAAAGTGCTGATTAATCCGTCCGAGGGGGAACTGCTGTACAGTCCTGCAAATGATATTATTCTCCGCCTTCACGGGTTATCGTTTGATGTCAATAGATCCGATATCCAGGATGAGCATATAGGCCTACTGGAAAAGGTTAAACAGGTGATTGAGATGTTTGACTACTCCCAAATTATCATTGAGGGACATACCGATTCCAGGGGTAACCCGTCGGCTAACACATCATTATCCGAAAAACGTGCCTATTCTGTCATGCAGTATCTACGACAGATGATGCTTATCAGTGCCGATAAGATTAAGGCTATCGGATACGGTGCCCACAAACCGGTGGCTTCAAACGAGACCGTTGACGGCCGCGCCAAAAACAGACGGATCGATATTATCATCATGCAGTAAAAGAATTTTGATAAAGATGTCTTAAAGCGGTCAAATACCTTTTGACCGCTTTTTTTTTGCTGGTTATTCATTTAAGTCTGGCAAATTTTTCCCCTGCCGGCTGTTTCGGTTGTTTCATTAAAACAAAACGTGTTTCATTTCCTGTTTAAATTCTGAACAATGTCCGATAATCTGACAGAAAATTTGGCTATTAACAGGCCATAATTATCACAAAAAATACCAATACTCCTTGTCATACATAACCTTAGCAAAAAGCCGACCGATCGGCCCGCTTTTTGACATTACTAAATCTACCAAGCTCGGTGACGATAAAATTTGAGGAGAATTGAAATGAAAAAAACGGCATTTATTTTGCATCAAAAATTTGGAAATATCGTTTCATTTATAACCATATATGCTATTTTTTCCCTTTTTCTTTTTGCGGCCGCAGAACCAGTACAGGCCGGCGATGTTACGCCGACATCGATAACTATCACCTGGACATCGCCCGGAGACAATGGCATATCAGGCACCGCCGCCTTATATGATATCCGTTACTCAGCTACATCGATAAACTCCGGCAACTGGGTCGACTGCAATCAGGCAGACAATGAACCGACCCCACAACCATGCGGAAATCCGGAAAGCTTTACAATTCCCAACCTTAATCCTGATACCTGGTATTTTATAGCGATAATGACCGCCGATGAAGCCTACAACTGGTCAGACCTTTCCAATATAATTGCGGTCAAGACCCTATCGCTCAGTCTGGATGTCGACGCCGATGAAAACAATATTCCTGTCGATTTTCATCTTGCCCAGAATTTCCCCAACCCTTTTAATCCGTCGACAAAAATCGAATTTTCCATTCCGATCACGGCTCATGTAACAATTTCGATATTTAATATTCTGGGGCAGGAGACAGCCACTATCATCGATGAAATCAAACCGGCAGGGAATTATTCGATAACCTGGGATGGGATTGATTCATACGGACAGAAGGTTTCATCGGGAATTTATATCTATCGAATCAATGCTGATGATTACACCGATTATAAGAAAATGGCATTAGTGCAATAGTCTGTTTAATGCGGGCTGACAAAAACGGCGTTTGGGCGCCGTTTTTTTAATGGTTTTTTTTAATACTATTACTCCAAAATATTGGTGGAAATAAGCAGACGGATAATTTATTATCTAACTATGAATATCCTTGGAATATCGGCCTATTATCATGACAGCGCGGCCTGCCTTATTCGCGACGGAGATATTATCGCCGCCGCCCTGGAGGAGCGCTTCAGCCGTATCAAACATGATTACAACTTTCCGACACAAGCTTCTGAATATTGTCTCAAAGAAGCCGGTATCGAGCCTCATCAAATCGATCTGGTCGCCTTCTATGATAAGCCATGGATAAAATTCGAGCGCCTTATGGAAACCTATCTGGATTTTGCGCCGCGGGGTATCAGATCATTTCTTATTGCAATGCCGCTCTGGCTGAAGAAAAAACTCTGGATGAGCGAGTTGATTAAAAGAGAACTGCCCGGGTACACGGGTGAGATATTGTTTCCGGAGCATCATCAGTCCCACGCCGCCTCCGCCTTTTTTCCCTCACCGTTTGACCGAGCGGCAATACTGACTATGGACGGTGTCGGCGAATGGGCGACGGCATCATGGGGTATCGGGGTGGACAATAAAATAATCATGCAGTATGAACTTCAATTCCCGCACAGTCCGGGGCTTCTGTATTCGGCCTTCACATATTACACCGGCTTTAAGGTCAACTCGGGCGAATACAAAATGATGGGGCTGGCTCCGTATGGGACACCAAAATATCTGATGACCATCCTCGACAATATGATTGATCTCAAAAGCGACGGCAGCTTTCGGCTTAATATGAAATATTTCAATTACTGCTCCGGTTTGACGATGACCTCGAAAGAGTTTCATAAACTGTTCGATGGTTCCCCTCGCCGGCCGGAATCGGAAATCAGACAAAAAGATATGGACATAGCCGCCTCGATTCAAAAAGTCATCGAAGAAATAATCCTCCGAATGGCCCGCTATGGCCGTCAAGAGACCGGCCAGAATAATCTCTGTTTGGCCGGCGGTGTCGCTTTAAACTGTGTCGCCAACGGTATTCTTTTGAAGGAAAAAATATTCGACCATATCTGGATTCAGGCGGCGGCAGGTGACGCGGGCGGCGCTCTGGGGGCGGCCCTTTTTGGCTGGCATCATGTTCTTGACAACAAGAGGATTTCAAACCGCCAAAATATTGATTATCAAAAAGGCTCATATCTGGGGCCAAGCTGGACAACCGATGAGATAGAAACCTTCTGCAAAAACAATAACTATCGATACACCCGGTACACTGAGACCGAAACAATCGAAAAAACCGCCGAGGCTCTGGCCGACGGCAAAGTAATCGGTTGGTTTTCGGGCCGGATGGAGTTCGGACCGCGGGCTCTCGGCGCCCGATCGATTCTGGGCGACGCCAGAAGTATTACGATGCAGTCAACTATTAATCGAAAGGTCAAGTTCCGCGAATCGTTTCGGCCGTTTGCACCGTCAGTACTGGCCGAGGATGCTAATGAATATTTTAATCTGCCGATTGAATCACCATACATGCTTCTAACGGCATCTGTAAAGGAAAAATACCGCCAGGAGATATCAAAAGAAGATCAAAATCAAACCGGGCTTGATAAACTGAAGGTAATAAGAAGTGATATTCCGGCGGTGACTCATGTCGATTATTCGGCCCGCATCCAAACGGTCAGCCGGAAAGATAATCCGAAATACCACGCTTTAATATCAAAGTTCAAAGAGAAAACCGGATACGGCCTGATAGTTAATACCTCCTTTAACAGGCGGGGCGAACCGATTGTCTGCACTCCGGAAGATGCCTATAAATGTTTTATGCAAACCGGTATTGATATGCTGGTAATGGAAAACATTATTCTTTACAAAAACGAACAGCCGGAAATGAAAGCTGAAAAAAGTAAATCGAAATTGAAAGATCAAAAAAAGTTGTCAATAGAATGAGCGGAAGCAAAAGCAAATACAATCAGGAAAACCGCCACCTGAGAAATTTCGGAATAATAATGGCGGTTGTACTGTCGATTATCGGTTCTGTTCTGCTATGGCACGACATACCGGCCTGCATATACCTTTTTACAATTTCTGGCATTTTTCTTGTCAGCGGCCTTGCTTTCCCAAAATTGTTATATCCCATTGAATGGGGCTGGATGAAACTGGCCAATATTCTCGGCTACATAATGACGCGGGTTATATTAACTATTACCTTTTACCTTATAATCACGCCTATTGGATTACTTCGACAATTATTTAGCAAAGATCCACTTGATATAAAAATAGACAAAAGCGCCGAAAGCTACTGGAAACCGGTTGACCCCGAAGGCCCAAAAACACGCCCCTACAAGCCGTATTGATATATTTTTATTTTTATGAATTCCTTGTAACTATATCACTTCCAATTAATTACAGCCAAAATGGGTTCGTTTCGCATATAAAAAGTTTTTGCAGGTCAAGCCTCATTCTCAGCGCCGCAAGGAATCGATCCTGACGGAATATTTAAAATGGCTTTGTTTCGTCGTTTTCACTTTTTTAAGCCGTTATTTTCATAAATTTCTTGTAACTAACACACCCTTATATTGTTACAGCAATTTGGCTTTGTTTTGTTGTTTTTTATTTTTTTAAATCGTTATTCTCATAAATTCCTTGTAATCTATACACCCTTATATCGTTACAGCGAAATGGGCTTGTTTTGCCATTTTTTACTTTTCCACCTGATAAATTGACGATGATTTTACTAATCCGTTGGTATTCATACGGTAACAGACAACAAAAAATCAAAAAAGTTCGTTTTGCTACCAATTAATTGTCGAAACCACTTTTTTGGGATTTCGATTTATCTAAAATTCTCTGTAAGTTGTTCTCTTTCATACTTGTCCAACGAATTGGGTTCGTTCCGTCATTTTTTGACCTTAGACTATCAAACCGATGTTGATTCGGAATCCTCGACATAAGGGATTTTCGCAAAAAATCATAATTTTCCTCGTTTTTAGGATTTCTATTAGCAGGTGGGGATATGAATCAAGTGTGATTTGGTGGGGAAAGTGTTTTTTCAATAGTCACGGGAATAAGCCCGCCACAAGCGATGGGCTACCAATCATTATCAAAGATTCCCTGTAATCCTATCACCCCCATTCAATTCCAGTCAATTAATTGTCGAAGCCGCAGGGGATTTGGACCTACAAAACTGCATAAACCAACGCATTTTCAAACGATTTAGATGAGTCCAGCAAGTTTGAGTTTTAGAGTCTCTGTTTTACCTGCTCTCTCAATGACAATTTCGTATTTTGTACCAGTGTCAGCCTTAAGCATTTCTCGGATGGCAATTAAACCATCCAACAGACTGACATCAATACCGTTTATAGACAATATAAAATCGCCCTTTACAAATCCTGCTTTATCCGCCGGAGTCTCGGGTGATACATATATAATTTCAACCATTTTATCCGGACTCCAGGCTATTTGCAAACCGGAATTATCTCTTGGCCACACCCTGTTGAATTCACTGCCTTTCTCCACAATCAGCCGTTCATCGGCGTAATCGCAATATAGGACGAAGTTGCGAAATAGAGAGTTGCCCAAAACGCCAATCTGATCAGCCGTGAACACTGTGTCTGTGCCGCCGTAATGGAAGCTGATTTCCGGATCATACATCACAAATCCGGCAAACTGGATACTGTCGCACCTTATATCCTTTAGCTGATACTCATTACCGGCTCCGTGCCCCATACCGAGGACACCGGGTTTATCGGCATAGCCTTCGCGCAAAGCATAGCATCCATCCAGATGAGTAGTGCCGGCTCCCAGGTCAAATAGCCAGTTTCCGGCATGAGTTCCATCAAGCGTGGCATTCACTTCAAACTGACTGTTTTCAATATGTATATCCAAAACATGACCATCACCTGTATATTCAAAATCACTCGGTTCATAAAATGACACAAGTTCATTAGAAAAATCGACTTTGGTTACAAATCTGGATAGAAAATCATATCCGAGAATGCCGACTATATCCAAACCAATCCGCCGAATAAGTTTATTCATATCGATAACAGCAACAATCTGCTCCTTGAATTGGATTCCCCTGAGGCTGTATGGTGGCAGAGTGGCAAAACTGGCACTTACAGTTCCCCCGGCCCCCTGGCCCTTCAGTTCACCCTCCAATTCAAGGCCAAGTTCTTCGGCGAACGCCTTGTTTATAACGCTAATACCCGCTCCGGTATCGAGAACCCAGAGCCGCTCCTTACCCTGCACATTTACCATTATGAAAATATGATTGCCAATAAACTTGATTGGAATATTCTCGGCACTGTTACCATCGGTAAACTGGTAGTCCTTGATATCCTGCTCGGGAGGTTCAAAGAGAGACGAATCGATTTCGGGATTAGAAAGATATTGGGTAAGTTTTATATCCTGGGATTGACCGGTTCGATGCGCAATCTCTTTTATCCAGAACGGTATCCGCAGTTTATCGATTTCTTGATAGTCATGATAATAGACATCGCGACTTTGATCGTCTTCTATATAAACGGCTTTTTCCTGCAAAAAGGTTTGTATATTCAGATAGGCCGTATAACTGTCAAAATTGATATTATTTGATACTTTGACGACATAACAGTCTTTACCATCCACCGGCTCAATGCCTTCGAAATTGACCGTAAAAACTTTGGAATTCCTCTTTGCATAAGCATATTCCTCAATCAGCCTTTTTACTTTTCGACGCTTTATGGTTGCCTCATCAGGATTGGTGATTACCTGAAGTTTCCCATTTTGGTCCAGTATCCAGGCATGCTCACCATTATCGCCCTGGATAATATTGAGCGGCCCCAGGGCAATCTCAGCTCGATATCGACCCGGTTTCGATATCCAGGTTTTAAGCGTGCCTTCCATTCCGCCAATTGACAATATTCCCTCCGAATAGGAAGTTTTCTCGGCCGTTAGCAAATCCAATCCACCAACCGCCTGAAAATATCGATTTAAAATATCATAGGGATCACTGATCTCCTGAGCTGTGGCTAAAACAGGCATTCCGGTGATGAAAATAGATACGCAAATAACAATTGCACAAAGAAAACGCATAGATATCCTCCCTTAGGTTAAACATATTCTCTTTTTTATACGTTAGGATATTAGCTCGGTTTTGGCAATATAAATACAAATAGAAAATTCATCAGTAGCAGCGGGTGGGTTCGGGGCCCTCTTTGTACTTAAAATTAATCAGATAAACAATATCAAGGATATTGATAGGTGATATTCCATCTACATCAGCGCAAATTGTAATCGGTTCGCAGACCGGTGCAGGGCCACCTTTGTATTTAAAATTAATCAGATAAACAATGTCAAGAATATTAATAAGAACTTTGCCATCAAGGTCGCCGCAAAGGAAACCAAATGTTATTTCATCGATAGCTTCATTATTGGTATCATCGGT